>JAJAZH010000214.1 GCA_026785815.1 Ramlibacter sp.
AAAATCCTGGTTGCCAATCGAGGTGCGCGCGCCCCTGGCGCGCTTCCATTGCGGCGCTCTGCGATTCGCCGCGAGACCGTTCATGTTTAAGAAGATTTTGGTTGCCAATCGCGGCGAAATCGCGCTGCGGATCCAGCGGGCCTGCCGCGAGATGGGGGTCAAGGCGGTGATGGTCTATTCGGAGGCCGACCGCGAGGCCAAGTACGTCAAGCTGGCGGAAGAGGCGGTGTGCATCGGGCCGGCGCCGTCGGCGCAAAGCTATCTCAACATGCCGGCGATCATCTCAGCCGCCGAAGTGACCGACTCCGAGGCGATCCATCCCGGCTACGGCTTCCTCAGCGAGAACGCGGATTTCGCCGAACGGGTTGAAAAGAGCGGCTTTCAGTTCATCGGGCCGACGCCCGAGTCGATCCGCATCATGGGCGACAAGGTGGCGGCCAAGCAGGCGATGATCAAGGCGGGCGTCCCCTGCGTGCCAGGGTCCGAAGGTGAACTGCCGGACGATCCGGTGCAGATCCGCCGCGTCGCCAAGGGCGTGGGCTATCCGGTCATCATCAAGGCGGCCGGCGGCGGCGGCGGGCGCGGCATGCGGGTGGTCCATACCGAGGCGGCGCTGATCAACGCGGTCCAGATGACCAAGGCCGAAGCCGGCGCGGCGTTCGGCAATCCGGCGGTCTATCTGGAGAAGTTTCTCCTGAACCCGCGCCACATTGAAATCCAGATCCTCTGCGACAAGCACAAGAACGCGGTTTACCTCGGCGAGCGCGACTGCTCGATGCAGCGGCGTCACCAGAAGGTGATCGAGGAGGCACCGGCGCCAGGGATCGCCCGTAAATTGATCGAGAAGATCGGCGAGCGCTGCGTCGCGGCCTGCAAACGGATCGGTTACCGCGGCGCCGGCACTTTCGAGTTCCTTTACGAGGACGGCGAGTTCTACTTCATCGAAATGAACACGCGGGTGCAGGTCGAGCATCCGGTCACCGAGCTGACCACCGGGATCGACATCGTGAAGACGCAGATCATGGTGGCGGCCGGCGAGAAGTTGCCGTTTGCACAACGCGACGTGACCTTGCGCGGGCATGCGATCGAGTGCCGGGTCAACGCCGAGGACGCCTACTCGTTCGTTCCATCGCCGGGCCGCATCACGATGTGGCACGCACCCGGCGGGCCCGGCGTGCGCGTCGATTCGCACATCTACACCAACTATTTCGTGCCGCCGAACTACGACTCGATGATCGGCAAGATCATCGTGCATGGAGACAACCGCGAGCAGGCGCTGGCGCGGATGCGCACCGCGCTGCTGGAGACCGTGTTGGAGGGCATCAACACCAACATTCCGCTGCATCGCGAGTTGATGGTGGACGCCAAGTTCATGAGTGGCGGCACCAACATCCACTACCTCGAAGAGTGGCTGTCGCGCCATAAGCGGTAGCCGCGGCGCCTGCTCCGATCGGCACCTCCATGTTCGAGCTGCGCCTGCTGTGCCCGCAAGACCGGGTCGATGCCGTGAGCGATGCGCTCGAAGCACTGGACGCGCTGAGCGTGTCGGTGGAAGACGCGGACGCGCAGACCGACGCCGAGCAGGCGTTGTTCGGCGAGCCCGGGATGCCCCCGCCGCGAGACGGCTGGAACCGGTCTCGCGTGCTGGCGCTGTTCGGTACCGAGGCGGCTGCCGGGGAGGCCGCCGGCCTGTTGCAGGCCCAGGATTTCTTCGAGGGGTGCCAGCTGGCCGGAATGGGTGAAATCGCCGGACAGGACTGGGTCCGGCTGACGCAGTCCCAGTTCGCTCCGGTGCAGATCACGCCGCAGTTCTGGATCGTTCCCACCTGGCACGAGCCGCCGGCGCAGGCGACACAGGTGATCCGGCTGGACCCGGGGCTGGCCTTCGGCACCGGCACCCACCCGACCACGCGGATGTGCCTGCGCTGGATCGCGCGGCATCCGTCGGTGGGTCAACGGGTGCTCGACTACGGCTGCGGCTCGGGCATCCTGGCGATTGGCGCGGCCAAATTCGGCGCCACCGACATCGATGCGGTGGACATCGACGAAGCGGCGGTGCGTTCGACCGAGGCCAACGCCCAGGCCAATCACGCGATCCTGAGCGCCGGTTTGCCGGACCGCGCCCTCGGTCAGTACCAGACGGTGCTGGCCAATATCCTGGCTTCGCCGCTGAAGGTGCTGGCGCCCCTGCTTTGCGGACATGTGGCGGCAGGCGGTTCGCTGGTTCTTGCCGGAATCCTGGAGCGCCAGGCCGACGAATTGAAGCTCGCCTATGCACCGCATGCGAAGCTCGAAGTCAGCGATATCGAGGACGGCTGGATCCTGATGACCGCGCGGCTCTGAGCGGCACTGCGGCGGGGGCCGCTCGATACAATCGGCCGCTCATGAGCCTGATTACCCGGTGTCCCGTTTGCGGGACGATGTTCAAAGTCGTTGCCGACCAACTCCGGATCTCCGAGGGCTGGGTGCGTTGCGGAAACTGCTCGGAAATATTCGACGCGACCGCCAACTTGCAGGGAGCGCAGTCAACGCGGATGGAGCCCGATCCCATCGCAGCAGCGCTGCCCCGTGCCACGCAGGTTCGACCGCCAGCGGTGGCTGCGCCGATGCCACCGGTTCCAACCGCCCCCGCTGTAGCGCGCGCGCCGGAACCCCCGGACAGCGTGGATCCGCCCCCGCTCTATCCCTGGTTTCCGTCCGAGGTGCGCGACTCGCAGTTGCAGCGCGAGGCCCGGGATGAGGAGCCGGACCTGGATGACGTGCCGTTCGTGCGCAAGGCACGCCGCAAGGCGTTCTGGCGCCGGCCGCTGGTGCGGATGCTGTTGCTGTTGCTGTTGTTGCTGCTGGCCGGCTTGCTGGCGCTGCAGTACGCGGCCTACGATCGCGACAAGCTCGCAGCAGCGCGTCCGGCCTTGCGCCCCTGGCTGCAGTTGTTGTGCGAACCGCTGCGCTGCCAGATCGGCGCGCCGCGGCAGATCGACGCCATCGTCATCGACAGCTCTTCATTCAGCCGGTTGCGCACCGATGCCTACCGGCTCAGCTTCACCCTGCGCAACCAGGCGCCGACACAAGTGGCGATGCCCTCGATCGAACTGACACTGACCGACAC
>JAJAZH010000215.1 GCA_026785815.1 Ramlibacter sp.
ACTGCGCCGGCCGCTCGGCCTGGCCATCTTCGGCGGCCTGATCGTCAGCCAGCTGCTCACCCTGTTCACCACGCCGGTGATCTATCTCGGCTTCGATTCGCTGGCGGCCCGCTGGCGGCGCCGCCATCCGCGACGCACCGATGGCCCGTTGCCGGCGCTGGAAGGCAGGGGCGCGGAATGATGGCGGCCACCACCCGCCGTCATCCCGGGCTTGACCCGGGCCCCCGGCGCCCCGAGAGAAATACCGTCACCAGGAAGAAGTCCAGGCCGGCGCTCCTCCTGGTCGACGGTCTTCGGATGGCCGCCCGAAGAGCTGGATGCCGGATCGAGTCCGGCATGACAAGAAGCTGTTATCCCCGGCTCAAGGCTTGTCACCCCGGGCGGAAGGATTGTCATCCCGGGCGGAAGGATTGTCATCCCGGGGGGAAGGATTGTCATCCCGGGCGGAAGGCTTGTCATCCCGGGCTCGACCCGGGATCCACAGCGCTCGGTGGATTGCGGGTCAAGCCCGCAATGACAAGGAATGGATTGCGGGGCAAGCCCGCAATGACAAGGAATGTGCTGCGGGTCAAGCCTGCAATGACAAGGAATGGGTTGCGGGCCGAGCCCGCAATGACAAGGAATGGGTTGCGGGACAAGCCCGCAATGACAATGGTTGGGCGGGGTTGCCGGTGAACCTCTCCGAACCGTTCGTTCGCCGGCCGGTCGCCACCGTGCTGCTGACTCTTGGCCTGGCGCTGTCGGGGATCGGGGCGTTCTTCCTGCTGCCGGTGGCTTCGCTGCCGCAGGTCGACTATCCAGTGGTCACGGTCAGCGCCAACCTGCCGGGCGCCAGCCCGGACACCATGGCCACCAGCGTGGCGACGCCGCTGGAGCGGCGGCTCGGCGTGATCGCGGGCGTCAACGAGATGACGTCCAACAGCGGCAACGGCACGACCCGGATCAGCCTGCAGTTCGACCTCAACCGCAACATCGACGCCGCGGCTCGCGAAGTGCAGGCGGCGATCAATGCCTCGCGCGCCGACCTGCCAGCCAACCTGCGCAGCAACCCGACCTACCGCAAGGCGAACCCGTCTGCTTCTCCGGTGATCATCCTGGCGCTGACGTCGCCGACCCGCTCGCCCGGCCAGGTCTACGACGCGGTGTCGAACGTGGTGCAGCAGAAACTGGCCCAGGTCCCGGGCGTCGGCGACGTCGAGCTCGGTGGCGGCTCGCTGCCGGCGGTGCGGGTCGACCTGCTGCCGTTCGCGCTCAACAAGTACGGGATCAGCACCGAGGATGTGCGGGCCGCGCTACAGGCCGGCAGCGCCAACCGGCCCAAGGGCGACATCGATGCCGGCGGCCGGCGGCTGCAGATCTACAGCGGCGTCGGTCCGCAAGGCGCCGACCTGCCGGCGCTGGACGGGGCTGCAGCGGGAGCGCCCGCGCGGGCGGTGGGCACCGAGATCCGGGGCGGCAAAGCCTCGGCCGCCGACTACCGGGGCCTGGTGGTCGCCTGGCGCAACAACGCGGCCGTGCGGCTGTCGGACGTCGCCGAGGTGATCGACAGCGTCGAGAACATCAACACGCTGGGCCTGTTCAACGGCGAGCCGGCGGTCGTGGTGCTGGTCACGCTGCAGCCCGGAGCCAACGTGATCAAGACCGTCGACGGCGTGCGCGCGCTGCTGCCGGAGCTGCAAGCGCAGTTGCCGCCCGACATCAAGCTGGCGGTTGCCTCGGACCGGACCAACTCGATCCGCTCGGCGCTGCGCGAAGTCGAGGCGACGCTGGTGATCGCGATCGTGCTGGTGGTGCTGGTGGTCAGCGCCTTCCTGCGCAGCGCCCGCGCCACGCTGATCCCGGCGGTGGCGACCGTCGTCTCGCTGCTCGGCACCTTCAGCGTGATGTACCTGCTTGGCTTCTCGCTCAACAACCTGTCGCTGATGGCGCTCACGGTCGCGACCGGCTTCGTCGTCGACGACGCCATCGTGGTGCTGGAGAACACCAGCCGCCACATCGAGCGCGGCATGGACCGCTTCCAGGCAGCGCTGCTTGGCGCCAAAGAGGTCGGCTTCACCGTGCTGTCGATCAGCCTGTCGCTGGTGGCGGTGTTCATCCCGCTGCTGTTCATGGGCGGGCAGGTCGGCCGGCTGTTCCGCGAGTTCGCGGTGACGCTGTCGGCGGCGGTCATGATCTCGCTGGTCATTTCGCTCACCACCACGCCGATGATGTGCGCCTGGCTGCTCAAGCCGGGCCAGCCAGACCAGCGGCCAGGGCGGCTGGCGCGCTGGTTCGAGCGCGGCTTCGACGGCCTGCACAAGGGCTACGAACACAGCCTGGACTGGGCGCTGCATGCGCGCTGGCTGGTGCTGTTGATCCTGGCTTTCGTGGTGGCTCTGAACGCCTACCTGTTCGTCAAGGTGCCCAAGGGCTTCTTCCCGCAGCAGGACACCGGCCAGATTTCGGGCGGCCTGCGCGCCGACCAGAGCATCTCGTTCCAGGCGCTGCAGGACAAGCTGCGCGAGCTGGTGAACATCATCCGAGCCGACCCGGCGGTGGACACGGTGGTCGGCTTCACCGGCGGCGGCCGCGCCGGCGGCGGTTTCATGTTCATCAACCTCAAGCCGGCGTCGCAGCGCACCGAGAAGGGCCAGGCCGTGATCGCGCGGCTGCGGCCCCAGCTGGCCAAGGTCACCGGCATCTCGCTGTTCCTCAATCCGGTGCAGGACCTGCGGATGGGCGGGCGGCCCAGCAACTCGACCTACCAGTACACGCTCAAGAGCGACAACGTGGCCGACCTGCGGCAATGGGCGACCCGGCTGGCCGAGGCGATGAGGCAGCAGGAGCGTCTGGTGGACGTCGACACCGACCAGCAGGAGAACGGCGTCGAGAGCTACGTGCGGGTCGACAAGGACAGCGCGTCGCGGCTCGGAGTCACCTCGCGCGACGTCGACAACGCGCTCTACAACGGCTTCGGCCAGCGCCAGGTGGCGACTGTCTACGGTGACCTGAACCAGTACCGGGTGATCATGGGCATGGCACCGAAGTACTCGCGCAGTCCGGAGTCGCTCAAGGACATCTATGTGCCGTCGCGCCCGCCGGCCGGCGCCGTCACTTCGTCGTCCTTCGCGAACGTTCCCCTCAACGCGGCGGCCACGCCGGCGCGGGCGGCGACCGGTCCGATCAATCCCGGTTTGCGCGACCAGTCCACCGGTGCGCCGGTCAGCGGGTCGGCCCGCACCATGGTGCCGTTGTCGGCGATCGCGACGTTCTCGGAGCGGCCGACCGCCAGTTCGGTCTCGCACCAGGACGCGGAACTCGCCACCACCGTCTCCTACAACCTGGCCGAAGGCGCTACGCTGGCCGAGGGGCAGGCGGCGGTGCGCGCGGCCGAGGCGTCGATCAGCATGCCGATCAACGTGCGGGGCAGCTTCCAGGGCACGGCGCGCGCGGCCGAGGAGTCGCAGCAGGAGCAGCCGATGCTGATCCTGGCCGCCATCGTGGTCATCTACATCGTGCTCGGCGTGCTGTACGAAAGCCTGGTGCATCCGATCACCGTGCTCTCGACCTTGCCCTCGGCCGGCGTCGGCGCGGTGCTGGCGCTGATGCTGTTCAAGCTCGACTTTTCCATCATGGCGCTGATCGGCCTGTTCCTGCTGATCGGCATCGTCAAGAAGAACGCGATCCTGATCATCGATTTCGCGCTCGACGCCGAGCGCTCGCGCGGCCTGTCGCCGGTGCAGGCGGTGCGCGAAGCCTGCCTGCTGCGCTTCCGCCCGATCCTGATGACCACGCTGGCCGCCATCCTCGGCGCGCTGCCGCTGGTGATCGGCTTCGGCGAAGGCGCCGAGCTGCGACGGCCGCGGGGCATCGCCATCATCGGCGGCCTGGTCGCCAGCCAGTTGCTGACGCTGCTGACGACGCCGGTGGTCTACCTGATGCTCGACAAACTGCGCCGCCGCAGCCCGCAGGAGCGCGAGCTCAGGCGGCAACACGACCAACCTCTACCTGCATGACATCGATGCCCGTGATCCCTGCCAGAAACAGCGCCCGGACACTGGTTTGCGCGGCGCTGCTCGCCGTGCTGGCCGGCTGCGCCAGCGTCGGCCCGACCCACCAGCGACCCGGTGTCGACACCCCGTTCGCCTTCAAGCAAGGCGCCGGCGTCTGGGTTCCGGCAACACCGGCCGACACGCTCGATCGCGGTCCGTGGTGGGAGCTGTTCGGCGACCCGGTGCTGAGCGATCTGGAGCAGCGCGTGGTGCTGGACAACCAGAACGTCGCGCAGGCGGTCGCCGCCTATGCGCAGGCGCGGGCGCTGGTCGCGGAGCAGCGCGGCGCGTTGTTGCCGCGGGGCGGGCCCGACCTCGGCAGCAGCCGGCGCGGCGGCGGCGGCGCCCCGGCGGACCGCGGCAGTTCCGCGGCCGGCCGCGGCGCCCGCGGGGCGCCGGCCCTGTGGGGCCGGCTGGGGCGCGCGGGCGAGGCGGCCCGCTCCGGCGAGCAGGCC
>JAJAZH010000216.1 GCA_026785815.1 Ramlibacter sp.
ATACAGCCCGTGCAGGGGACAATGCGGGATGAAAGCACCCGCCCGCCTGCAGTCCCTGATCGACGAGGGTCTGATCGACACCGTGGTGCGCCAGCTCATGAGCGGCAAGGAAGCGATGGTCTACGTGGTCCGGCGCGGCGAGGAAACGCTGTGCGCCAAGATCTACAAGGAAGCGAACAACCGCAGCTTTCGCCAGGCGGTCGACTACACCGAAAACCGCAAGGTCAAGAACACCCGCCAGGCCCGCGCCATGGCCAAGGGCACGCGCTATGGCCGGCAGGCGGCCGAGGCGGCCTGGCAGAGCGCCGAGGTCGACGCGCTGTACCGGCTGGCCGCGGCTGGCGTGCGCGTGCCCAAGCCGTTCAACTTCTGGGACGGCGTGCTGTTGATGGAGCTGGTGACCGATGCGCACGGCGATGCTGCTCCGCGCCTGAACGATGTGTCGTTCACGCCCCAGGAGGCGCGAACCCACCACGCGACGCTGCTGCTGGAGGTGGTGCGAATGCTGTGCGCCGGCGTCGTTCATGGCGACCTGTCTGAGTTCAACATCCTGCTTGCCGCTGACGGGCCGGTGATCATCGACCTGCCGCAGGCCATCGACGCCGCCGGCAACAACCACGCGCCGCGCATGCTGCTGCGCGATGTCGCCAACCTGCGCGACTACTTCGGCCGCTTCGCCCCGGAGCTGCTGCAAACGCAATACGGAGCGGAAATCTGGCAGCTGTACCAGGGCGGGTTGCTCAGCACCGAGACCGCGTTGACCGGCCGCTTCCAGCAGCAGCGCGGCGCCGTGGGCCTGAGTGGCGTGATGCGCGAGATCGACGATGCGAGGCTCGAAGAGTCGGCGCGTCGGCTGCGGATGCAGGCGTGACGGTCTGGCAGCTTTGGTGGCAAGGCAAGCGCCTGGATCCCGGCGCGCAGGCCGGGATGACAGACCTGCTGCCGGCTACGACGCCGAGACGTCCTCGACACCGTCGCACACACCGTGGCTGAAGCTGAGCGCGATGTGAAAGCCGACCCGGCGCCATTCGAGGATCTCGCGGCCTGAGGGCAGCCGGCTGCGATTCGACGGTTTCCCGACGAACTGGAGCACTTCGGCGATGCTGCGGCCGGGCAGCGTGCCCAGGCGCTGGAAGCGCTTGCGTAGCCGCAGCGATTTCAAGGCGTAGATGACGGCCAGCATCACCGAGATCGCCAGCAGGTAAAGGACCGTTGTCAGGAAGGTGGACACCCGGCGATTTTAACGACGCACCCCGCTTCGGATCGGGACATTGCAGGCTGCATTAAAATCGGGGCAACTCAAGGAGCGCTGCAGCGGCCGGCCGTCAGGCCCGACTTGCCAGGCTTGAGGGATTCAACCGCGCTCACCTCGAAACCCACCGGCCGCGCCGGGATCAAACCAGGTGAGCCTATGCCGGATGTGTCCGTTCCTTCCATGAAACTTTCGGGTCTCGAGCCGGTCACGCTGGTCTCCTCTCAATCAGAGGGGCTCAGAGCTGAAGGTCTGTCCCCACGAAGTTTGTTTGTCAACATCGGCGAGCGCACCAACGTCACCGGCTCCAAGGCCTTCGCCCGCATGGTGCTGAACGGCCAGTTCGAGGAGGCGCTGGCGGTCGCACGGCAGCAGGTCGAGAACGGCGCCCAGGTGATCGACATCAACATGGACGAGGCCATGCTGGACAGCAAGGCAGCGATGGTGCGCTTCCTCAACCTGATCGCCAGCGAGCCCGACATCGCCCGGGTGCCGATCATGGTCGACTCCTCCAAATGGGAGGTGATCGAAGCGGGCCTGCGCTGCGTCCAGGGCAAGGGCATCGTCAATTCGATCTCCATGAAGGAAGGCGTCGACGCGTTCAAGCAGCAGGCCAGGCTGGTGCGGCGTTACGGTGCGGCGGCGGTGGTGATGGCGTTCGACGAAAAGGGCCAGGCCGACACCTACCAGCGCAAGATCGAGATCTGCGAGCGGGCTTACCGGATCCTGGTGGACGAGGTCGATTTTCCGGCCGAGGACATCATCTTCGACCCCAACATCTTCGCCATCGCCACCGGCATCGAAGAGCACGACAACTACGCGGTCGACTTCATCAACGCCACCCGCTGGATCAAGGCCAATCTTCCGGGCGCCAAGGTCAGCGGCGGAGTGTCCAACGTGAGCTTCTCCTTCCGCGGCAACGACCCGGTGCGCGAGGCGATCCACACCGTGTTCCTGTACCACGCGATCCAGGCCGGCATGGACATGGGCATCGTCAACGCCGGCATGGTCGGGGTCTACGACGAGCTCGAGCCGGTGCTGCGCGAGCGGGTGGAAGACGTGGTCTTGAACCGCACGCCGGTGTACCAGCCTGGCGAGGCGCCGCTGTCGCCCGGCGAGCGCTTGATCGAGATTGCCGAGTCGGCCCGCAGCGGCGCCAAGGACGAGTCGAAGAAAAACGAGTGGCGCGCTGGCAGCGTCGAGCAGCGGCTGTCGCACGCGCTGGTCTCCGGCATCACCGACTTCATCGTCCAGGACACCGAAGAGGCCTACCAGGCGGTGCTGGCCAGGGGCGGCCGGCCGCTGCACGTGATCGAAGGTCCGCTGATGGACGGCATGAACATCGTGGGCGACCTGTTCGGCCAGGGCAAGATGTTCCTGCCGCAGGTGGTGAAGTCGGCGCGCGTGATGAAGCAGGCCGTCGCCCACCTGATTCCCTACATCGAGGAAGAGAAGAAGCTGCAGGCCGCCGCCGGCGAGGACGTCAAGGCCAAGGGCAAGATCGTCATCGCCACCGTCAAGGGCGACGTGCACGACATCGGCAAGAACATCGTCACCGTCGTGCTCCAGTGCAACAACTTCGAGGTGGTGAACATGGGCGTGATGGTGCCCTGCCACGAGATCCTGGCCCGGGCGAAAGTGGAAGGCGCGGACATCGTCGGCCTGTCGGGCCTGATCACGCCGTCGCTGGAAGAAATGCAGTACGTCGCCGCCGAGATGCAGAAGGACGACCACTTCCGCATCAGGAAGATTCCGCTGCTGATCGGCGGAGCGACGACCAGCCGGGTCCACACCGCCGTCAAGATCGCGCCGCATTACGAAGGCCCGGTGGTCTATGTGCCGGATGCATCGCGCAGCGTCAGCGTGGCGCAGTCGCTGCTGTCCGACCAGGCCAGCAAGTACATCGCCGAACTCCATGTCGACTACGACAGGGTGCGGCTGCAGCACGCCAGCAAGAAGGCGGTTCCGCTCTGGCCGCTGGCCAAGGCCCGCGCCAACAAGACGCCGATCGACTGGTCGGGATATCAGCCGCCGAAACCCAAATTTATCGGCCGGCGCGTGTTCAAGAACTTCAACCTCAGCGAATTGGCCAAGTACATCGACTGGGGCCCGTTCTTCCAGACCTGGGACCTGGCCGGTCCGTTCCCGAAGATCCTGAAGGACGAAGTGGTCGGCACCGAAGCGGTCCGCGTCTATGCCGACGGCCAGCGCATGTTGAAGCGCCTGGTCGAGGGCCGCTGGCTCACCGCCAGCGCGGTGATGGGTTTCTGGCCGGCCAACAGCGTCAACGACGACGACATCGCGCTCTATACCGACGACAGCCGCAGCGAGGTGGCGATGACGTGGTACGGCATGCGCCAGCAGACCGTCAAGGACGCCGTCGACGGCAAGATGCGCCCCAGCCGCGCATTGGCCGATTTCATCGCGCCGCGCGGCGTGGCCGACGACTACATCGGCGTCTTCGCGGTGACCGCTGGCCTCGGCGTCGACA
>JAJAZH010000217.1 GCA_026785815.1 Ramlibacter sp.
GACCCAGAGGATTTTCGCGACCGATTTGCCCACGTTCCGGTAGCCGTGCGGGAGCTGGCTCGAGAACGTGAACGAATCCCCCGCCTGGATCAGGTACCGCTCCTGCCCCAGCGTGAGCTCCAGTCTGCCCTCGAGCACGTAGCCGGCCTCCTCGCCCACGTGGACGATCTGGCCATCGGATTCCACCCCCGGCTGGACGATATGGATGTTGGCCTGCAGCAGGCCGCCCCGCTGCGGCAGCACGAGCCGCTCCAGGGAGATGCCGCCGGTTGTCATCACCGGCCGCTCGCCGCTGCGCAGCACGGGGCTGCCCACCGGACCGTCTTGCGTCAAGGTGCCGATGTTGGTGTCCAGCGCGACAGCGATCCGGTGGAGCATGGCCAGGGAGGGCGTCGCCTGCCCGTTTTCGATCTTGGAGATCAGGCTCTCCGAGCAATTCGCCTTGCCCGCCACCTGTGTCATGGTCAGGTGCGCCAAGCGCCTGGCGTGACGGATCCTGGCCCCCAGCATCGACGGCGCCCCGGTCGCGCTGTCGCCCTGCGTCACCGCTGCAATCGATTTGGACTTCAAGCGCAGCACCCCGTCAGCCGGCTCAGGCGCAGGCCATGCGGGTGACCGCATACGCCAGTGCCTGGGCGCCCAGCAGCAGGTCCTCATGGGCTGTCTCTTCGGCCGCGTTGTGGCTCAAGCCGCCCTGGCTCGGCACGAAGATCATCGCCGTCGGACAATGTTCCGCGAGGTACATCGCGTCGTGGAACGCACCGGAGGTCACGCGGATCGGCGGCGGCCTGCAGGCCAGGTGGCTCGCTCTTGTACAGGCCTCTTCCACCAGCGTGAGCATCTCCTGCGCAAACCGTGTCGGCGGCCTTTCGAACAGACACTCGAGCGCCATCCGGCCGCGCCCCGCGTTGGTCCCGATGATGTCCCGGAGCGTCCGATCGAACCCGGCCAGCACCTGCTCGTCGACACAGCGGACATCGATCGTGAATTCGACTGCGCCGGGGATGGTATTGATGGAGTTGGGGCTGACGACCCAGCGCCCAAGGGTCAGCCGCAGCTGGCTGGCCGCAAGCTTCGCCGCTTCGGCATAGAGACAGTGGGCCACCTCGACGGACGCGGCCATCGCGTCGGCGCGGACCTCCATCGGGGTGGTGCCCGCGTGGGCGGCCACGCCGGTGACCTGGACGCGGTACCAGCGCACGCTCTGGATTCCGGTGACCACGCCCAGGGGGACACCGGCGTGCTCGAGGACCGGACCCTGCTCGATGTGAAGCTCGACAAAACCGGCCAGCGGCTGCCGCAGCGCGCGCCTGGGCACGTCGGGCATCGCTTCCAGGGCCCGGTCGAGCGCCTCGCCGAACGCGACCTGGTTGCCGTCGACAACGGCCCGGTAGCCGGCCAGGCGGGCCGGCTCGACGAAAGCGCTGGAGCCCATGCAGCCGGGGCCGAACCGGCTGCCCTCCTCGTTGGTCCACGCGACGACCTCGACCGATCGCAATGTCGGCACAGCCGCGTCGTTCAGCGCCTGGATCACTTCGAGGCCGGCGAGCACGCCGTAGGCGCCGTCCAGCTTGCCGCCCACGGGCTGGGTGTCGGCGTGACTGCCCGTGAGGACGGACGGCAGGTCCGATTGGCCGGCACGCCGGAAGAACAGGTTGGCACAGTCGTCGATCTCGACCACGCATCCCATTGAGCGGGCCCGGTCGACCAGGTGGCGGCGGGCTTTCAGGTCGGTGTCGGTCAGGGTCTCGCGCGACACCCCGCCGTCGGAACGCCCGCCGAAGCTCGCCAGTTCTGCAATCGCCAGCCGCAGGCGCTCGCCGTCGACATGGTCCTGTGCTGCCTGCGCAGTCTGGCGCGCCAGCTCTTGTTTGGTGTGTTCCATCGGTCAATCCTGCGTGAATTCCGGCCTTGCGCTGCGCTGCAGCAGGTCGGCGGCGCCCAGTGCCTGCGCATCGAGCCAGCGCGGACCGATGACTGTGACGCCCACTGGCATGCCCTGCGCTCCGACGCCGAGCGGGACGTGGACGCATGGAACACCCAGCAAAGTCCACATGCGGTTGAAGATGGGATCGCCGGTCGCTCCAAGGCCCGCGGGGGCCTCCCCTTGCGCACTGGGTGCGACCAGGACATCCACGGACTTGAACAACGCGTCAAGCTCGCCCAGCGCCCGGTCAGCGAGCCGGTAGGCTGCGGCCAGACGGGCGCCGTCGACCGCCCTCGCCAGTGTCAGGAAGGCGGAAAACGCCGGACTGAAGAGATCGGGGTGCGTTCTGCGTTCCGGCGCGAAGGCGGCCAGCGCCTCATGGCCCATGATGTCGATCTGCGCCTGCGTCAAGCCGTTCCACGACGCGGGCAGCTCGACATCCAGCACTTTCGCGCCCGCCTGCGCGAGCAGGCGAGCGGCATCCGCATGGGCCCGCCGCGCGTCATCGGACGCGCGATCCCAGTGCGGCGTCTGGCACAGCCCCACCCTGAAACTGGACGACGGCAGCCACTGAAATTGCGAGCCCGCCAGGGTGCCGACAAAGAACGCCGCGTCGTCGACCGACCGCGCCAGCACGCCGACGGTGTCCAGGCTCGGCGCCAGGGGCTTGATGCCCGCCAGCGGCAGCAGGCCGTGCGTCGGCTTGTAGCCGACCACGCCGCAGTAGGCTGCCGGACGCACGATGGACCCGGCGGTCTGGGTGCCCAAGGCCAGCGGCACCATGCCTGCCGCGACCGCGGCGGCCGAGCCGCTGGAGGAGCCGCCGGGCGTTCGCGCCTGGCCCGCCGGGGCCTTCGGGTTGCGCGTGGGTCCGGGCTGGAAGGTCGCGAATTCGGTGCTCACGGTCTTGCCCATGATCAGGGCACCGGCCTCGCGGCAAGCCGCAACGCAGGCAGCGTCGACGCGCGGCCGGTGCCCCGCGTAGATGGGCGAGCCGTAGCTGGTCGGCATGTCGGCCGTGTCCATCAGATCCTTGACGCCGACCGGAACGCCCAGCAGCGGGGCCGGCAGCGCCAGCCGGTCCAGTTCGCTGGCGCTGGCCAGCACCTGTTGCGGATCGAGGTGCTGCAAGGCCTGCAGCTGCGGCTCCGCGGCCGCGATGCGCTCGAGAAAGGCCCGTGCCACCGCTTGCACCGTCAGCTCGCGGCGCGCAACCGCTGCCGCGAGCTCACGGGCCGATAGAGTCGCAATATCGCGCATCGAAGTTCCTCAACCGAAGTAGGCCGACCGCACTTCGTCGTTGCGGGACAGGTCGGCGGCGCTGCCCTCGGCCACCACCCTGCCCTGCGACAGGACGTAGCCGTAGTGGGAGATCGCCAGCGTCTGCCTCGCGTTCTGCTCCACCAGCAGCACTGTCATGCCGAGCTCGTTGATCTGCCTGATCACGCGGAAGTTCTCCTTCACGTACAGCGGCGACAGGCCGAGCGAGGGCTCGTCGATCACGAGCAGCTGGGGAGCGGCCATCAAACCGCGCCCGATCGACACCATGGCCTGCTCCCCGCCGGACATCGTGCCGGCCAGCTGCGACGCGCGCTCCTTCAGCTGGGGAAACACCTCGAACACGTGGTCGAGGCGGCGGCGAACCTGGGCGGCATCGGGCTCGAGGTAGGCGCCCAGGGTCAGGTTTTCCACCACGGTCATGCGCGGGAAGACCTTGCGTCCCTCCGGGATGCAGGCGATGCCGCTGGCGATGATGCGGTGGGTTTTTTCATGCGAGATGTTCCGGCCGTCCCACCAGAGCTCGCCCTGGCGCGCCGGCGTCAGGCCGAGGATGGAGCGGATCAGCGTGCTCTTGCCGGCGCCGTTGGCGCCCAGGATGCAGGTGATCTTGCCGGGCTCGACGTCGATCGAGACATCGTGCAGGACATCGACCTTGTCGTAGCCGGTCGTCAGCTTCTTGACCGTCAGCCGGCTCATGCTGCTTCCCCGAGATAGGCGGTCTGCACGTCCGGGTCGGCCGTGATCCCGGCATATGTTCCCTCGGCGATCTTCTTGCCGTAGTTCAGCACCACGCAGCGCTCGGTGACTCGCTCGATGACATTCATTTCATGCTCGATCAGCACCACCGACAGGTCGTTCATCTTGCCGCGAATCTGAAGGATGTCGCGCATCAGCTCGTCGGTCTCGTCGTGCGTCATGCCGGCCGAGGGCTCGTCCAGCAGGAGCAGGCGAGGCTGGCTCATCAGCGCGCGGCAGACCTCGATCCGGCGGCGGTCGATCATGGTGAAGGTCTCGACCGGCTCGAACAGCCGGCCCACCAGCGGGGGGCTGAAGATCCTGAGCAGGTCCCTCACCTTGTCGACATAGGTTTCGTATTCGGCACGGAACGACTTGCGGCGCAGCAGGTTGAAGATCAGCCCATGCTGGATGTGCTGGTAGTCGCCGATCACGATGTTGTCGAACACCGTCAGCGACAGCGACAGGCGGGAACGCTGGAACGTGCGGGCCACGCCGCTGCGATAGATCGCCTGCGGTGTCTTGCCGATGACGTCTTCGCCGGCGAAGGTGATCCGCCCGCTGGTCGCCCGGTAGAGGCCCGTCAGGACGTTGAAGAAAGTCGTCTTGCCCGAGCCGTTGGGTCCCAGCAAGCCCAGGATCTCGCCTTGGCGCACCGACATGTTGAGCGCGTCGAGCGCCGTCACGCCGCCGAAACGCATCGTCAGGTTGTCCACCTCGACCAGGTTTTGCGGGCTCATTCGGGCGCCTTCGACCGGAAGAAGATCCGCGTCTTGCGTGGCAGCAGGCCCTGGGGCCGGAACAGCAGGATCACGATCACGAGCGCGGAGAACAGCAGGAAGCGGTACTCCTGGATGAACTGGAGCTTCTCGGGCAGCACCAGCACGATCACGGCCGCCGGGAGCAGCCCGACGATGTTGCCGAGGCCGCCGAGGATCACGATCGAGACCATCAGCAGCGAGTCGCCGAAGGTGAAGTTGTTGGGCGCCACGAAGCCCGAGACCATGCCGTACAGGCTGCCGGCGATGCCGGCGAAGAAGTTCCCCATGGTGAAGGCGACGACCTTCCAGCGCACGATGTGCAGGCCGAAGGTGGCTGCCGCCGTCTCGTCGGTCCGGACCACGTCCATGCTCAGGCCGACCCAGGACCGCTCCAGCGCGCTGACCAGCGCAAAGACGCCGGCGAACACCAGCAGGCTCAGGACGGCATAGGCGACGTAGAAGGAGATCTCGACGCCCGGCAGCCGGATGCCGTCGTTGAAGGCGAACCCGAACAGCTTCATGCCGGGCACCTGCAGGCCCTGAGGGCCGCCGAGCACGTCGTTGACCTCGATGAAGGTCTTGAACAGGATGCCGAAGGCGATGGTCACCAGCGCGGCATAGTGGCCGCGGGTGCGCAGCACCGGCAGGATCAGCATGGAGCCGATCGCCGCCGCGACCGCGCCCGAAATCAGGACCACCAGCAGGTGCGGGATCGCCGTGTGGGTGGCCAGGACGGCAGTCGCATAGCTGCCGATGCCGAAGAAGGCTGCGCCGGCGAAGTTGGCAACCCCCGAATAGCCGAACTGCAAGGTCAGGCCCAGGCAGGCCGTGGAGTACAGCAGCACCGCGCAGAGCATCAGCAGCACGAAATGCGAGTTGTGGAAGGCGGCGATCAGCGCCAGGGCGCCGAGCGCCGCCAGCGCCCGGGCGAGGCCGGGGCGCGCGGCAGCGGACGCCTCGAGCGTGCGGGTGGTGCCCAGCCGGCGGCTGAGCACCACCAGCACGCCCGCTACGGCCAGCAGGACCGCCACGGCCAGCTGGCTCTCGGCGTGCAGGAAGGCCCACGTGTAGGTGGTCAGGACCAGCGCGGCGAGCAGCAGCGCCACGGGCGAACTGGTCCGCTTGGGGGTTTCCGGAGTTTCCATGTCGTTAAACGCGCTCGCTCGTTTTCTCGGGAATCAGGCCGGTCGGCTTCCACGCCATCAGGATGATGACTGCGGCAAAGGCGAACACGTCCTTGTAGGCGCTGGGAATGCCGGGCACCAGGGCCGGCAGCAGGGCGCTGCCCATCACCTGGAGGGCCGCGAACAGGAAGCCGCCGATGATGGCGCCGTACATGTTGCCCAGGCCGCCCAGAATGGCGGAGGCAAAGCCGATCACGCCGAGCAGCAGGCCGATGCCGAAGTTGACCTCGTTGTAGTACAGGCCGTTCATGACGCCGGCCAGCGCGGCCAGGCCCGAGCCGAGCGCAAAGGTGAACAGCACCACCGCTTCGAAATTGATGCCCATCAGCCGCGCGGTCTCGCCGTCCTGGGCCACGGCGCGGATCGCCATGCCCAGCTTGGTGCGGGTGATGAGGAAGTGGACGGCGGCGATCGCAGCCAGCCCGCTGGCCAGCAGGATCAGGTTGTCCATCCGCAGGGGCAGGGTGCCAAGCTCCACCGACCACGTCGGCAGCAGTGCGGGGAAGGGCTTGGGGTTCGAGCCGTCAGGGTAGAACAGCCGCACCGCCTCCCGGATCACCGTGCCCAGCATCAGCGTGGCCAGCAGCGTATTGAGCGGCGGCGCCTTGTGCAGGGGCAAGACCAGGAACTTCGCGATGGCCGCGCCGATGAGCCCGGTGAGCCCCACCGAGAACAGCACCACCGCGATCAGTTGCAGCAGCGGCGAAGTGATTCCCAGCCGCACCATCGCGATCGACGCCGTCAGACCGGCGAAGGCGCCCACCATCAGGACGTCGCCGTGAGAAAACTTGATGACGTCGAGCACCCCGAAGAAGAGGGTGAAGCCGACGGCGACCATGGCATAGATCATGCCCAGCATCAAGCCGTTGAAGATGTACTGACCGATTTCGCTCATCGCCCATTCCAGAACATGTGGGTCGCGCCCGGTACGGGCGGGCGCTTCCTGCGCCGGCCTTGCTACAGGCCGGCGAGTTTGCGCTTGCCCTTGCCGTAGCTGCTGTCTTCCCACGCCACCCAGGCGCCGTTCTCGACGACGTACTTGGTGATCAGCGGGACGATGTTCTGCCGATGGTCGTCGAAGGTGACCTTGCCGATGATGGTGTCGACGTCCCTGGTCTTGTTCAGCACCTCGAGCACCTTCTTGCGGTCAGGACCGACCTTCTCGATCGCGTCCATGATCAGGTTGGCCGCGGCGAAGGCGAACGGCCCGTAGGCCTCGGCCGACTCGCCGTACTTGTATTGCGAGTACTTGCCGGTAAAGAACAGGCCGCCGGGCAGCTTTTCCCAGGGCGCCCCCTCGATGAAGGACAGCGAGCCCTCGGCCAACTCCTTGCCTGCGCCCTGGATGTAGGCGTCGGACTTGATGCCCGAGGTGCCCTGCAGCTGCGCCTTGATGCCCAGCTTTTCCATCTGCGTGCGGATGCGCACGCCCAGCGGCGTGAGCCCGCCGAAGTAGATGACGTCCGGCTTCAGCTCGCGGATCTTGGTCAGTTCCGTGGTGAAGTCCTGCTGGTCGGCCGTCACACCGAAGGTGCCCACGATGGTGCCGTTGTACTTTTTCAGGAACTCGCTGAAGTACTTGTTGTGTCCTTTGCCGTAGTCGGTGGTGTCGTGGATGACGGCCCACTTCCTGTAGCCCAGCCCGGTCATGAACTTCGCCGCCACGTCGTTCTGGTTGATCATCGTGCCGTTGATGCGGTGGATTTCCTTGAAGTCGTTGGCGTAGGTCACGTCGGGCAGGACCGCGCCCCAGACCACCGCCGGCATGCCGAAGCGGTTGTAGACGCTGACGGTCGCCATCGCGACCGCCGAGCAGTAGTGGGTGATGCCCGCCACGATGCTGCGGTCTGCGGCGACCTTGGTCGCCACCTGGACGCCGACGTTCGGCTTGCACTCGTCGTCCTGCGTCACCAGCTGATAGGTGTACTTCGACTTGGGATCTTCGTTGCGCAGACGCACGGCGAGGTCAACCGAGTTGCGGCCCCCGAGCCCCATGTTCGACACGCCGCCGGTGAGCGGCCCGACGAAGGCGATCTTGACGACATCCTTGGCCAGCGCTGGCGCGGCCGCCATCGACAGCACAGCGGACGCCAGTGCGAAACCGGCCAGAACGGTTCTCCTCGAGAGCATGTCATTTCCTTTCAATTGATTGGGGGAGTGCCGAACGGCGCATCCGATCGCCGTTCATGCACCTTTCACGAGCTTCACGTGACTTGAATTGTGCAAAAGCAATACTTGTGCCATCAATCAGTACAACCCGTACGGGGGAAAACCCGAAGGCAACCGGGTTTCGGCGAGTCGATCCGCGGCGTGGTGCTGGACTGACCGCTATTCCAGCTTGATGCCGGTGTCCTTGACGACCTTGCCCCAGCGCGCCAGCTCCTGCGCCATGTAGGCCGACATGGCTTCCGGCGTCGACGGCGTGCCCTCGACGCCGGCGTCGTTGAGCGCCTTGCGGGTGTCCGGCGAGTTGAGCAGCTTGCCGATTTCAGAGTTGAGCTTGGTCACGATCTCGCGCGGCGTTCCCGCCGGCGCCAGCAGCGCCAGCCAGACCGAGGCTTCGTAGCCGGGCACGCCCGCTTCCTGCATCGTCGGCACATCGGGCAGCTGCGCAATCCGTTTGCCGGTGGTCACCGCCAGCGCTTTCAACCTTCCCTGCGGCACCTGCGCCAGCGCGTTCGGAACGCCGGCGAAACTGCTTTCGACGACGCCGGCCACCAGGTCGGTCGCCGCCCCGGAACTGCCCTTGTACGGCACGTGCTTGAGCGGGGCCCCGGTCATTGCCACGAACAGGCCGCCCATCAGGTGCTGCGCGCTGCCGTTGCCAGACGACGCGTAGTGAATGGTGTCCGGCGCGGCTTTCGCCATGGCGACGAACTCCTGCACGTTGCGGGCCTGGACTTTCGGATTGACCAGCAGCACGTACGGCGAGTCGACCAGCTTGGACACCACCGTGAAGCTCTTGATCGGGTCGTACGGCAAGTTCTTGTAGATCCACGGGCTGATCACGTGGGTGCTGGACACCATGACCAGCGTGTAGCCGTCGGGCGCGGCCTTGGCCACGAAATCGGTGCCGATGGTGGAGCCGGCGCCGGCCTTGTTCTCGATGATGAACTGCTGGCCCATCGCGGTGGAGAGCTTCTGCCCCAGGATGCGCGCCACGACGTCGGTGAAGCCGCCGGGCGCGAACGGGACGATCAGCTTGACCGGCTTGTTCGGGTAGCCGGTCTGTGCCACTGCAGGTGAGAGGCCGGCAACGAGCAGGCCGGCGGCGAGCAGCGTGCAAGATTTGAGATGCATGAACTAGCCCCGGTATGCCGCGTCCGGCAGGGTGAAGAAACTGTCCAGCAGGTGATACACCGACATGTAATTCTTCTGCTGGAAGCTGGCATGCGAGATGCCCTCCATCACGCTGAACTGCTTGTTCGGATGCGGCAGCCGCACGAAATACTTGATCAGGTCGTCCATGCTGGCGATGCCGTCGTGCTCGCCGCGCAGGATGATGGTAGGCACGGTGAGCTTGGCCGGATCGAGCAGCGGCAGCTTCGAGCACATGTCGACATAGGTGCCGGTGGGCATGGAGTCGTCCAGCGTCAGGATCGCATCGGCGAATGCTTCGATGGTGGGTTCGTCGGCGGTGCCGGGATGGTCACGCTGGAAGATGCTGTGCACGAATGGCCGGTCGATCGGGCGCCGGTTGCGGGCGATGAATTCCGGCAGCTTCTTTTTGCGCTGTTCGAGTGTGGGGCTGCCTTCGCCGGTCCAGACAAAGGCGTCGAGCGCGATTTTTTCGACCCGCTCCGGATGGCGCTCGGCGAACAGCGCGGCCTTCAGGGCGCCGGAGGAAATGCCGTAGAGCAGCAGCTTCTTCGCGCCGGTCGCCTTCATCACGTAGTCGCTTCCCGCGACCAGGTCATCGGCGCCATTGCTGATGTCGAAGTTGATGTCGCGGTGCTTGTCCGAACGGCCATAGCCCTCGTTGTCCATGGTCCAGGTGTCGTAGCCGTGGGCGGCGAACCAGTCCATTGCCGACGAGAACGGCCGGCCCGGCACCTGCAGGTCGAAGGTCGGTTGCGACGCCATCGATGACCCGTGGACGAAAAAAATGGTGCCCCGGTGCGGCACCTTGGGGGAGGCTTTTTTCTCCCACAGAAACAACTTGATTTCGCCTTTGCGGGTCCAGTGTTCGGCCCCTCCGGTCCATTTCACTTCGCTCATCGAACTCGTCCTTGTCTGTGCAGCCGGATGCGCCGGCGAGAATCGGTCTGGCGCCGAATGCGCCGGCACCGATTTTCCCACGGCGCCAGGGCCCATGCGCTCGGTCTCAAGCTGGGTGGCTCAGCTTCTCCAGCAAGCGCCTCAGCGCCGCTTTCTCGGTGGCGCCGAGCGAACGCAGCATCCGCGCCTCATGCAGCCGGGCCTGCAGGACCAGCGGCTTGACCAGCCGCTTGCCCAGCGCCGTGGCGGCCACCAGGGTGCGGCGCTGGTCGGCCGCGTCGGCCTGCAGATTGACCCAGCGCTGCTGCGCCATCCGCTGGACCAGCTTGGTCATGGTCGGCTGCTTGGACAGCACCTCCTGTGCGAGCTGGCTGATGGTGAGCGGTTCTCCGTCATGCAAGGTGGCCAGCACCCGCCACTCGATCGAGGTCAGTCCGGCCGCGCGCACCTGGCCGTCGAAGGCCTTGTACAAGGCGTGGTTCGCCTGCCCCAGCAGGTATCCCAGGTAGCCATCGACGAAACGGGACATGATCAGTTGGGGACAGAGCAGTGCCCTGCGCCGTTGGCGCATTGCCTCTGGTGCGTCCCACAAGGTTTTGAACGGTTGGGGACAGAGCAGTGCCCTGCGCTGTTGGCGCATTGCCTCTGGTCTGTCCCACAAGGTTCTGAATGGTTGGGGACAGAGCAGTGCC
>JAJAZH010000218.1 GCA_026785815.1 Ramlibacter sp.
CGGCCTGCGACGATCGCCGCCCCCAGGTGATCGACTGTGCTGCCGTGGACGTTCTTGATCATGCGCGTGGAGTCTTCGTTACTATCATATGATGATTGAAGTCACCGGGCCGCAGGGAAACCCCTTAGCCGCGCAGCGCAATCGTTGGGAGGGCTTACTTTCCAAGGGCCTTCCATTCCGGCACCGCGCTGGGCAACGGACGGCCCGCGAAATGGGCCACCAGGTTGGCGTGCGTCAAGTCGGCCATCGCCTGGCGGGTGGCGTTGGTGCCGCTGCCGATGTGCGGTGTCAGGACCACGTTGTCCATCTCGCGCAAGGCCTGCGGCACCTGCGGCTCGCCGTCGAAGACGTCCAGAGCGGCGCCGGCGATGCGGCCCGACCGCAGGGCTTCGATCAGCGCCTCCTGGTCGACCACCGAGCCCCGCGCCACGTTCACCAGGAAGCCCTGCGGACCGAGCGCGTCGAGCACTTCGCGGTTGATCATCTTCAGGGTGCCGGCGCCACCGGGCGTGATGACGACCAGGAAATCCACCTGCGCCGCCAGCGCTGCGGCGCTCGGGTAGTAGCGGTGCGCAACGCCCTTGTGCTCGCTGCGGCCGGTGTAGGCGATGCTCATGCCGAAAGCCGCGGCCCGCTGCGCGATCGCCTGGCCGATGCGGCCCAGGCCGACGATGCCGAGCCGGGCGCCCGACATCTTGCGCGCCAGCGGGAAGGCGCCGGCCGGCCAGCGGTTCTCGCGCACGAAGCGGTCGGACTGCGGGATGCGGCGCGCCACCGACAGCATCAGCGCGATGGCCAGGTCGGCAACGTCGTCGTTGAGCACATTCGGCGTGTGGCTCACCGGCACCTTGCGCTCCAGCGCCGCCGCCACATCGACGCCGTCGTAGCCGACGCCCATCACCGAGATCATCTCCAGCGCCGGCAGCTGGTCGGTCAGCGTGCGCGGCACTTTCGACTCGCCACCGCACGCGATGGCACGGATCTTCGGCGCGGCTGCGGCAAAGGCCGCCGGATCGGTTTCGTGCAGGCGATCGTGCACGCTAAAGTCCTGCCGCAGGCGGTCCATCAGGTAGGGTGGAAATTTGGCGGCGACCAGCACTTCGGGTTTCGACAAGGCAGCTCCTGGAATGGAAAAGGCGCCGCAGGTCCGGCGCCAAGTGAAAAGATTTGGTCTTACCATAATATGATTGAGCGCCCCATCCCGCAACCCGACTTTCCGCCCGCCATGACACCACCCCGCAAGAAAGCATCCGAACTGGATGTGGACCCCCACGCTTCGCTGCCCCCCGAGGGGGCGGTCGCACCCTTGGGGCGGCCCGGCGGATTGCGAAGCCAGCAATGGTTCGGCCGCCAGGACCGCGACGGCTTCGCCTACCGCAGCTGGATCAAGGGCAAGGGCGTGCCGCACGACCAGTTCGACGGCCGGCCGGTGATCGGCATCTGCAACACCTTCAGCGAGCTGACGCCCTGCAACAGCCACTTCCGCACGCTGGCCGAGCAGGTCAAGATCGGCGTCTACGAAGCCGGCGGCTTCCCGCTCGAATTCCCGGTGATGTCGCTCGGCGAGACGCTGCTGCGACCGACCGCCATGCTGTACCGCAACCTCGCCAGCATGGATGTCGAAGAGAGCATCCGCGGCAACCCGCTCGATGGCGTGGTGCTGCTCATGGGCTGCGACAAGACCACGCCGTCGCTGGTGATGGGCGCGTCGAGCGTCGACCTGCCGACCATCGGCGTCTCCGGCGGCCCGATGCTCAACGGAAAGTGGCGCGGTCAGGATTTGGGCTCGGGCACCGGCCTGTGGAGCATGAGCGAGCAGGTTCGCGCCGGTACGCTGAAGCTGCAGGATTTCTTCGAAGCCGAGAGCTGCATGCACCGCAGCCACGGCCATTGCATGACGATGGGCACGGCGTCGACGATGGCCTGCATGGTCGAGGCGCTCGGCCTCGGCTTGCCGGGCAACGCCGCCTATCCGGCGGTGGACGGCCGCCGCAACGTGCTGGCGCGCAATGCCGGCCGGCGTATCGTCGGCATGGTGCACGAGGACCAGGTGCTGTCCAAGGTGCTGACTCGCGAGGCGTTCGAGAACGCGATCAAGACGCTGGCCGCAATCGGCGGCTCGACCAACGCCGTGATCCACCTGATCGCGATGGCCGGCCGGATCGGCGTCAAGCTGGCAGTCGAGGACTTCGACCGGCTGGCCAGCGAACTGCCCTGCCTGGTCAACCTGCAGCCGTCGGGCAAGTTCCTGATGGAGGACTTCTGCTACGCCGGCGGCCTGCCGGTAGTGATGAAGGAAATCTCGCGCCACCTGCACCTCGGCGCGGTCACGGCCAACGGCAGGACCTTGGGCGAGAACATCGCCGACGCGCAGAACTACAACCCCGAAGTGATCATGCCGCTGGAGCGTCCGTTCAAGGACAAGGCCGGCATCGCGGTGCTGCGCGGCAACCTGGCGCCGCGCGGCGCGGTGATCAAGCCGAGCGCGGCGACACCGGCCCTGATGGTGCACAAGGGCCGGGCCGTGGTGTTCGAGAACATCGAGGACTTCCACGCCCGCATCGACGACGAGAACCTCGACGTCGACGAGAACTGCATCCTGGTGCTGAAGAATTGCGGCCCCAAGGGCTACCCGGGCATGGCCGAAGTCGGCAACATGCCGCTGCCGCCCAAAGTGCTGCGCAAGGGCATCACCGACATGGTGCGGATCTCGGACGCGCGCATGAGCGGCACGGCGTACGGCACCGTGGTGCTACACACGGCGCCCGAGGCTGCGGCCGGGGGACCGCTGGCGGTGGTGCAGAACGGCGACGTGATCGAACTCGACGTGCCGAACCGCAAGTTGCAGCTCCACATCAGCGACGAAGAACTGGCGCGACGCCTTTCGACCTGGCAGGCCCCGCCGCCGCCGATGACCTCCGGTTACTGGAAGCTGTACGTCGACCATGTGCTGCAGGCCGATGAAGGCGCGGACCTCGACTTCCTGGTCGGCAAGCGCGGCGCCTTCGTCCCGCGTGACAACCACTGAATTGACAGGCATCCCGGCTGTCATCCCGGCCTTGAGCCGGGAAGTAACTGTCATCCCGGCCTTGAGCCGGGATCCAACGCAGCATGCCAGCCTTGGATTGCGGGTCGGGCCCGCAATGACAACTTTATGACTCCATGACCCCATGACCCCATGACTCCATGACCCCATCGTTCGACGTCGTCACCCTCGGCGAAGCCATGGTGGAATTCAACCAGACCTCGCCCGGCGAGCCGAATTACCTGCAGGGGTTCGGCGGCGACACCAGCAATGCCGTGATCGCGGCGGCGCGCGCCGGCGCCCGCACGGCCTACCTCACGCGCGTCGGCGACGACAGCTTCGGCCGCGCGCTGCTGGAGCTGTGGCGCGACGAAGGCGTCGACGCGACAGCGGTCGAAGTCGATGCCGACGCACCGACCGGCATCTACTTCGTCACGCATGGACCGCAGGGCCATGAATTCAGCTACCGCCGCGCCGGCTCGGCCGCCAGCCGCATGACGCCGTCCTGGCTGGAAACGGCAGCAGCAGGCGCGATCCGGTCGGCGCGAATCCTGCACGTGTCCGGCATTTCGATGGCGATCTCGCAGTCGGCGTGCGACACGGTGCTGCATGCCATGAAGCTGGCGCGAGAGTCCGGCACGCTGGTCTCGCTGGACTCGAACCTGCGCCTGAAGCTCTGGCCGCTGGCGCAGGCCCGTGCGGCGATCACCCAGGCGATCGGGCTGAGCGATATTTTTCTGCCCAGCCTGGAAGACCTGGTCGCGCTCGCCGGCAGCAGCGACGCCGACGCGCTGATCGACTGGTGCCACGCCGCCGGCGCGCCCCAGGTGGTGCTCAAGCTCGGCGCCGATGGAGCGATCGCCAGCGACGGTCACACCCGCGAGCGCATTGGCGCTCACCGTGTTGTGTCGATCGACGCGACCGGCGCTGGCGACTGCTTCTGCGGCAACCTGCTGGCCCGCATCGCGCAAGGCGAGGCCCTGTTTGCGGCAACGCGTTGGGCCAACGCCGCTGCCGCCATCGCGGTCCAGGGATTCGGCGCCGTCGCACCGCTGCCGCGACCGGCCCAGGTGAGGGCCTTGCTGTGCGGCGACTGATCGCAGTCGACTGGGGCTCGACGTCGTTGCGGGGCGCGTTGCTGGACGCTGACAGCCGGGTGTTGGGCGAAATCTCGGTGCCCGCGGGGATCCTGACCGTCGCCGCCGGCGACTTCGCTGCCGTTTTCGAGCAGCACTTCGGCGCCTGGATGTCGCAGCCCGGCGCGCTGGCCCTCGTCTGCGGCATGGCCGGCAGCCGCCAGGGTTGGCGCGAGGCGCCGTACTGCGCCTGCCCCGCCGGCTTCGCCGACATTGCCTCGCGCCTGCTCTGGATCGAGCCCGACCGGATCGCGCTGGTCCCGGGTTTGAGCTGCGAAGAGAACGGCGTGCCCGACGTGATGCGCGGCGAGGAAACGCAGGTGTTCGGCGCGCTCGACCTGCTGGGACTGGCCGACGCGCAACTGGTGCTGCCCGGCACCCACAGCAAATGGGTGCAGGTGCGCGCGGGCAAGATCGTCGGCTTGCGCACCTTCATGACTGGCGAGCTCTACGGCCTGCTGCGAACGCACTCGATCCTGGCCCGCACCCTGCCGCCAACCGACGGCGAACTGGATGTCGACGCTTTCGAGCGCGGCCTGGCCCATGCCCGTGACAGCGCGAGCCTGCTGCACGCGGCCTTCAGCGCGCGGACGCTGTCGCTGTTCGAGCGGTTGCCGGCGGCGTCGATGCCGAGTTACCTGTCGGGCCTGGTGATCGGCGAGGAGTTGCGCGCGCAGACGCTGGCCGCTTCCGGTTTGCCGCTGGTGCTGATCGGCGCGCCCGCGCTGACGGCCAGGTACCGGCTGGCGCTCGCGGCCCAGGGCCTGGCTGCACAATGCGTCGGCACCGAAGCCGGCTGGCGCGGCCTCGACGCCATCGCCCGCCAACTTTCCAGGCGACTTTCATGACCGCACTGCAAAAATTCAAGGACGCCATGGCGACGCTGCCGCTGGTCGCAATCCTGCGCGGAGTGCGACCCGACGAAGCGGTGGCAATCGGCCAGGCGCTGTTCGACAGCGGCTTTCGCATCCTCGAAGTCCCGCTCAATTCCCCCGAGCCCTTGCGCAGCATCGCGGCGCTGGTGCAGGCTTTTCCGCAAGCGCTGGTCGGCGCCGGGACCGTGTTGACGCGCGACGAAGTTCGGCAGGTTCATGCCGCTGGCGCGCAACTGGCGGTGTCGCCGAACATCGATGCCGACGTGGTGCGGGAGTCGGTACGACTCGGGATGGTCAGCTTGCCGGGCGTGCTGAGCCCGAGTGAGGCCTTCGCGGCGCTGGCGGCCGGGGCGCACGGGCTCAAGCTGTTCCCCGCCGAGACGATTGCGCCGGCAGCGGTGAAGGCCCTGTGCGCCGTGCTGCCCCCAGGCACTTTGCTGCTTCCAGTCGGCGGCATCACGCCGCTCAACCTGGCCGCATACCGGGCCGCCGGCGCATCGGGGCTGGGCATTGGTTCCGCGCTCTACCAGCC
>JAJAZH010000219.1 GCA_026785815.1 Ramlibacter sp.
GGTCCGCGCCGCGGTCCAGCGGGCCCGCGACCCGGCGCTGAAGCCCGACGCGGCTTTGGCGCCGCTGGCCAAGTCGGCGATCGCGCTGGGCTGCGCGCCGGCATTGCCCAAGCACGTGCGGGCGGTCCGTCGGTTGTCTGACTACGGCTTCTTCCGGGCCGGCGGTGTCCTGGTGGGAACCCACGCGTTCATCGCGCTTGGAAACCTGCTGGGCGTGAAGTGGCTGGCGGGCAGTTCCACCACGGATGTCGACTTCGCACACGCGGGCCGCAACATTTCCGTCGCGCTGCCGGCGGATGTCCGCATCGACGTGCACGCCGCCCTGACAAGTTTCGAGCAGGGATTCATTCCCCTGGTACAGCTCAGTGGCGGCGCGCGGGCTTCGTACAAGTTGAGCGGCGATCCTGAGTTCCAGATCGATTTCCTGACCTCCGCGCATCGCGGCGGCGACGGGCCCGTCATGGTTCCCAACCTGAACTTTGGCCTCCAGCCGCTGCCTTTCATGGAGTTTTCGCTGGAGAAGGTGACCCAGGCAGTGCTGGCGGACCGCAACGGCGCGGCGGTGGTCGTGACCGTGCCGGCGCCGGAACGGTACGCTGTCCACAAACTGATGGTGGTCGGCGAACGCTCGGGCGCCATGAGGACCAAGGCCAACAAGGATCTTCAGCAGGCGGCGGCATTGTTCGAGTTCCTGCTGGCGACCCGTCCCGACGACCTGCGGGCGGCGTGGCACGACGCCCAGGGCCGGGGGCCGGGCTGGCGCAAGCGCGCGCATGAGGGCCTGATCGCCCTGCAACGGACCCAGCCTGGACTGAAACTGGACGCTCTCCTGACCTTGAGGACCGCATGAAGCTGGCCCTGTTCGACCTCGATCACACCCTGCTGCCGATCGATTCGGATTATTCCTGGGGTGTGTTCACGCTGGAAATCGGCTGGACCGAAGCGGGCGTGTTCAAGCGCAGGAACGACGAGTTCTTCGAGCACTACAAGGCCGGCACGCTCGACATCCACGACTACGTCCGCTTCGCGACCGAGGCGCTGCGCCTCCAAGGTCCTGCTGCGGCGGCTGCCGCCAGGGAGCGATTCATGCGCGACGTCATCGCGCCGCAACTGCTGCCGCCAGCGCACGACCTGCTGGACGATCACCGCAATCGTGGCGATCAGGTCGTGATCGTCACCGCCACCAACGAATTCGTGACCCGGCCGATCGCGGCGGCTTTCGGGGTCGACGAGCTCATCGCCGTCGAGCTTGAGCGCGACGCCGACGGCTGGTTCACGGGGGCGGTCCGGGGTGTGCCGTCGGTCCGCGAGGGTAAGGTCACGAGAGTGGAACAATGGCTGGCCGCCCGGGGGCTGGGCTGGGCCGACGTCGAAACCACTTTCTATTCGGATTCGACCAACGACCTGCCTTTGCTGGAGCGGGTGGACCATCCGGTGGCCACCAACCCGGACGCGCGGTTGCGCGCCATCGCCAGCCAGCGAGGCTGGCGCATACTCGAGCTGTTTGACAAGAAATGATCAAGAAATTCATCGACAAGCTGCTTGGCAAGTCTGCCAGCGCCAGCCACAAATCCCGGTTCGGTAAACGCCAGGAAGTCGGCCCCGAAGAGCACGGGATCGATCCTGGGCTGGTGGACGAACGGGCCTTGAACGTGGTGCGGACGCTCAAGCAGGGCGGCTTCCAGGCCTATATCGTTGGCGGCGCGGTGCGCGATCTGCTGGTCGGCCTTCGGCCCAAGGACTTCGACGTCGCGACCGACGCCACGCCGGAGCAGGTCAAGGGCCTGTTCCGCCGCGCCTTCATCATCGGCCGGCGCTTTCGCATCGTCCACGTGGTGTACGGCCGTGGCCGCGAGCACGAAGTGATCGAGGTGTCGACCTTCCGGGCCTACATGGACAACGCGGCGGCCGAGCAGGTGGCCGGCAACGAAAAGACCAGCAAGAGCGAACTCGCCGGCATGAAGCACGCGGTCGACTCGACCGGCCGGGTGCTGCGCGACAACGTGTGGGGCCCGCAGGAAGAAGACGCCACCCGCCGCGACTTCACCGTCAACGCGATGTACTACGACCCGGAAACCCAGATCGTGGTGGACTATCACGGCGGCATCAAGGACGCCAAGAAACTGACGCTGCGCATGATCGGCGACCCGGCGACGCGGTACCGCGAAGACCCGGTACGCATCATCCGCGCCGTGCGGTTCGCCGCCAAGCTCCATCCGCTGGGCTTCAAGCTCGACCCGAAGACAGCGGCGCCGCTGGTGGGATCGCAGTCGCTGCTGGCGGATGTGCCGCAGAGCCGCCTGTTCGACGAGATGCTCAAGCTGCTGCAGACCGGCCATTCGCTGGCCACTATCGAGCAGCTCAAGGGCCTGGGCATGGCGCGCGGCATCTATCCGCTGCTGGACGTGGTGGTGGAGCGGGCCGACGAGGCCTTCGTCAATGCCGCGTTGCAGGACACCGACCGGCGCGTCGGCGAAAGCAAGCCGGTGGCGCCGAGCTTCCTGCTGGCCTGCGTGCTGTGGGCCGACGTGCGCGACGGCTGGGCGCAGCGGCTGGAACGCCGGCAGCATCCGTTCCCGGCGCTGCAAGATGCAATCGACGACGTCTTCAACGCGCGTATCGGCGACGTGTCGGGACGCGGCAAGCTGGCCGCCGACATGCGGGAAATCTGGATGATGCAGCCTCGTTTCGAGAAGCGCACCGGCAACACGCCGTACAGCCTGGTCGAGCAGCCTCGCTTCCGGGCCGGCTTCGATTTCATGCGGCTGCGGGCCGACGTCGGCGAGGTCGACGTGGTGCTGGCCGACTGGTGGCAGGAGTTCAGCCTGGCCAGCGACACGGTGCGCGAAGACCTGATGCACCAGGCGCGCGAGGAACTTGGCAAGGGCCAGCGCCGGGTCCGCGTGCCGAAGCCGCCGGCCACGGCGCTGGACGCGGCGCCGCGCAAGCTGCCATCCGCCTTCGCGGACTCCGGTGGCGGCGAACGCTCCGCACCGCCTGAAGGCACTGGGTTTGGCGGCGAGGGTGAGGGTGAGGGTGAGGGCGACGTTTCGGATGCTCCCAGGAAGCGCCGTCGGCGCCGCCGCAAGCCGACGGGCGACGGTCCGGCCGACAGCCCGCCCGCCGACGCGAACCGGCCCTAGCCATGGTGGCGGCGCCGCAACGCGAGCCGGTCACCGCCTACGTCGGGCTGGGCGCGAATCTCGGCGCTGCCGCGCAAGCAGTGACCGCCGCGATCGAGGCCATTGGCCGCGTGCCAGACACCGTCGTCACGGGCCGGTCGTCCATGTACCGGAGCGCGCCGGTCGATGCATCCGGGCCCGATTACATCAACGCGGTGGTCGAAGTCCGGACATTGCTCGCGGCTCCCCGACTGTTGTCTGAGTTGCAGGCGATCGAGCTGGCTGCGGGACGCGAACGCCCTTACCGCAACGCGCCCCGCACGCTCGACCTGGACCTGCTGTTGTATGGCGCGGGCCGGATCGACAGCCCCATGCTCACCTTGCCGCATCCGCGCATGGCCCAGCGGGCTTTCGTGCTGCTGCCGCTGGCCGAAATCGCGCCGCAACGGGTCAGCGCCCTTTCGCTGGCCGCCATTACCTCCCAGGTCATTGCCCGGATGGAGCCAGCAGCGGACGATTGAGACTTCGACAACAGGAGGTTCCCATGAGCGAAGCGGTCTGATTGCAATTGCCTGCGGTGTTCGTCTTCTCCAACCCGTTCGCGAAGTGAGCGCGGGACGGCCGCTTCGCTAGAACCAGCCGACCAGTCCCGACTGCTTCGCGTTCTGCGGATTGGAGCCGGCTTCCCTAACCCGGTCCAGGGCCTCGACTTGCGACATCCCCAGCGCCTTGAGTACGCAGGCAGCGGTGGTGCCGGTGCGCCCGAGGCCAGCCGCGCAGTGCAGCAAGACGGCGTTGCAGCCGCGCAGTTGGTCGGCAATCCGTGCGACTTCCCGGCGAAACGCCGGCGGGTCGTCCGGCAATCCGAAGTTCGGCAGCGGCAGGTTCAGCCAGCGAAACGGGATCGCACCCTGCGTCACTGCGGCGTGATAGGCCGGCGCCAGCTCGGCCATCTCCTGGCGCGGGGTCAGGCACACCACCAGCGCCAGACCGGCGCGCTGCGCCTCGCTCTCGAACACTGGCCATGGGCTGTAGCGGCCGGGCATCGACGACAGCCACAGGGCGCCGGGGACGCCGGGCGGCAGGACGACTGGACGCAAGGCCATGGCGCAATCTTCCTTTCGCGTGCTTGCTACCGGGTGCCACCGGAGCGCTGCCGGTTGATCTCGAGCTCGGTCACCGCCGACGCCCGATTGCCCCACGAGCCGCGGATGTGAGTCAGGACGTCGGCGACCTCTGCGTCGCTCAGCAACAGCAGGTAAGGCGGCATTCCGAACGGGCGCGGATTGCCGGCGGTCGATGGCGCGAAGCCGCCATTCAGGAC
>JAJAZH010000220.1 GCA_026785815.1 Ramlibacter sp.
CCTATGGCGCCGGTGTCAGCTACGACTTCACGCCGCAGCTGTCCGCCACCCTGGGCTGGGACAGCCACGACTTCCGCTTTGCCGGCAGCGGCCGCGACGCCATCCGCTCCACCAGCCTCGGGCTCCAGTACAAGTATTAGCCCGGCGGTGCGGGCCTGATCCGCCAATGAGCTGTCATTGCGGACCTGATCCGCCCATGAGCTGTCATTGCGGACCTGATCCGCATAGGAGCTGTCATTGCGGACCTGATCCGCAATCTATGCCTTCCCCGTCCACCCGGAACAAACCTACTCGCCCAGATAAGCCGCCCGCACTTTCGGGTCGGTCAGCAACTGCTTCGCATCGCCGCTCATTGTGATCAGGCCCGACTCCATCACGTACGCACGGTTGGCAATCTGAAGCGCGCGACTGGCGTTCTGTTCCACCAGCAGGATGGTCACGCCTTGCTCGTACACCTCTTTCACCACCTCGAAGATCTTGTCGACCATGATCGGCGCCAGGCCCATCGACGGTTCGTCCATCAGCAGCACCTTGGGGCGGCTCATCAGGGCCCGCCCCATCGCCAGCATCTGCTGCTCGCCGCCAGACAACGTGCCGGCGAGCTGGTCCTTGCGCTCCCTCAGCCGCGGGAAGGTGGTGAACACTTTTTCCAGGTCCTTGGCGATCTCGGGCTTGTCGTTGCGGATGTGCGCGCCCATCTGCAGGTTCTCGGTGATGGTCATGCGAGTGAACACGCCGCGCCCTTCCGGCACCATCGCCAATCCCTGCCGGACCAGGTCCCATGCGCCCTTGCCGCGGATGCTCTGGCCCAGGTACTTGATGTCGCCCTCGCTGAACGCCAAGCTGCCGGTGATTGCCTTCATCGTGGTGGTCTTGCCGGCACCGTTGGAGCCGATCAGAGACACCAACTCGCCTTCCCGCACCTCGAAGTCCACGCCCTTGACGGCCTGGATGCCGCCGTACGCAACCTTGAGTCCGCGCACTTCCAGAAGAATTTCCGCCATGTCGTTGCGCCCTAGTGACCGCTGGTGCCGAGGTAGGCCTCGATCACCTTTTCATTTTTCTGCACTTCCGCCGGCGTGCCTTCGGCGATCTGCTTGCCATAGTCCAGCACCGTCACGCGGTCGCACAACCCCATCACCAGCTTGACGTCGTGCTCGATCAGCAGAATCGTGCGGTTGTCCTTGCGGATCTGGTCGATCAGCTGGCGCAACAGCACCTTTTCGGTTGCGTTCATGCCGGCGGCCGGTTCGTCGAGCGCGATCAGTTGCGGGTCGGTCGCCAGCGCCCGGGCGATCTCCAGCCGACGTTGGTCGCCGTAAGACAGCGTGCGCGCCTTGTAATCGGCGAACTTGCCGATGCCGACGTACTCCAGCAGCTCCTGCGACCGCCGGGCGATGCCGAGTTCCTCCGCCTTGAAGCCGGGGGTGCGGAAGATGGCGCCGAGCAATCCCGACCTGGTGCGGATGTGACGCCCGACCATCACGTTCTCGAGCGCCGTCATGTCGGCGAACAGGCGGATGTTCTGGAAAGTGCGTGCGATGCCGGCCTTGGCCACTTCATGGACTGCGCTAGGCTTGTACGGCTTGCCGGCCAGCTCGAAGCTGCCGCTGTCGGGCGTGTAGAGCCCGGTGATGACGTTGAAGAAGGTGGTCTTGCCGGCGCCGTTGGGCCCGATCAGGCCGTAGACCTGACCGCGCTCGATGGTGATGCCGACCTCGGAGAGCGCCTGCAGGCCGCCGAAACGCTTGGAGATGCCGGCGACGCGAAGAACTGTTTCTGCCATGTCTTTCCTATTCAGTCGGGGACAGAGCTGAAGGTCTGTCCCCAAGGTCGATCGACTCGGTTGGGCAGTTTCAATTGAGGGCCGTGCTGCGCTCATTCGCGACCGGCGCCCCCGGCTTGAGCAGCGACTTGCCGTGATCCGGCGCCGGCCAGAGGCCACGCGGCCGCAGCAGCATCACCGAGATCATCGCCAAGGCGATCAGCAGTTGCCGCAGGATGGCGGAATCGAGCCGGCCGCCGGTCATGGCCTGCAGCGGACCGGCGACGTAGCGCAGGACTTCGGGCAAGGCCGATAGCAACACTGCCCCAAGGATCACGCCGGGCAGATGGCCGATGCCGCCGAGCACCACCATCGCGACGATCATCACCGACTCCATCAGGCTGAACGACTCGGGGGAAACGAAACCCTGGAAGGCGCCGAACATCGAGCCCGCGACGCCGCCGAAGGTGGCGCCCATGCCGAAGGCAAGCAGCTTCATGTTGCGCGTATTGATGCCCATCGCCTTGGCGGCGATCTCGTCCTCGCGGATGGCCATCCAGGCGCGGCCGATGCGCGACACCTCGAGCCGGTGGCAGATGATGACGCTGATCACCACCAGTGCCAGGAACAGGTAGTAATAGAGCGTCACCGAGGCGAACTCGAACCCGAACAGGCTGGCCGGCTTGCCCAGGTTCAGGCCGAAGAAATGGATCGAGTCGATCTGGTTCAGGCCCTTCGGCCCGTTGGTGATGTTGACCGGGTGATCGAGGTTGTTCAGGAAGACGCGGATGATTTCGCCGAAGCCGAGCGTCACGATCGCCAGGTAGTCGCCGCGCAGCTTGAGTGTCGGCGCGCCCAGCAGGATGCCAAAAAATCCTGCCAGCGCCGCGCCGGCCGGAATCACCACCCACAGCGGCATGTGCAGCCCGGCAGGGAACATGGCCGCGACGGCGGCGAAGTTGTCGGTCAGGTGCGGCGATGCGAGCAGGCCGAACATGTAGGCGCCAAGCGCATAGAACGCAACGTAGCCCAGGTCGAGCAGTCCCGCATAGCCGACCACGATGTTCAGGCCGAGTGCCAGCAGCACGTAGAGCAGAGCCGTGTCGGCGATCCGCACCCACGCGTTGCCCTGGGTCTGCAGCAACAGCGGCAGGATCAGCAACAAGACTGTTGCCACTGCCACCACCAGGTGCCGGTTCTGCCGGTTGATGAAATTCATAAGCATGGTCAGGCCCGGTCCGCGACCCGCTCGCCCAGCAGCCCGGATGGCCGCAGCGTGAGCACGATGATGAGGACGATGAAAGCGAAGATGTCGGAGTAGTGGCTGCCCAGCACACCGCCGGTCAGGGCGCCGATGTAGCCAGCACCGATCGACTCGATCAAACCGAGCAGGATGCCGCCGATCACCGCGCCGCCGAGGTTGCCGATGCCACCGAACACGGCGGCGGTGAAGGCCTTCAGCCCGGGCAGGAAGCCCATGGTGTGCTGCACGGTGCCGTAGTTGGAGGCGTACATGACGCCGGCGATCGCAGCCAGGATCGCTCCGATGATGAAGGTTGCGGAGATCACGGTATCGGGTTTGACGCCCATCAACGCGGCCACCCTCGGATTTTCCGCGGTCGCCCGCATGGCGCGCCCGAGTCGCGTGTAGTTGACCAGGTACATCAGGACTGCCAGCGACACCGCCGTCAGCCCCAGGATCATGATCTGGGTCGCCGTGATCACCGCGCCGCCGATCTGGAACGGAACCGGCGGCAGCAGTGTCGGGTACGGCTTGTAGTTCGGCTTCCAGATGATCATCGCCAGCGTCTGCAGCAGGATCGACATGCCGATCGCGGTGATCAGCGGCGCCAGCTTGGGACTGTTGCGCAGCGGCCGGTAGGCGACCTTCTCGATGACGAAATTCAGCGTCGCCGCCACCACGCAGGCCACGATCATCGACACGACCAGCAACAACCAGCCCGGCATTCCCGGCATCGATTCCTGCAGCGTGCCGATCACCGACCAGCTCGTCAAGGCGCCCACCATCAGCACTTCGCCGTGCGCGAAGTTGATCAGGTTGATGATGCCGTAGACCATGGTGTAGCCCAGGGCCACCAGGGCATACATGCTGCCGAGAACCAGTCCGTTGATGATCTGCTGCAGCAGGATTTCCATGCGCTTGTCTCCCTCCGTTTGAAGCCAGCTAGCAAAAAACCCGCCAGTGTTGACTCTGCGGGTTGATGGTGCGCGATTGTAGCCACGCGGTCCAGCGGCCGATTCCGGGCTCCGGCGGGGTTTACCCTTGCGCGCCAGGGGCGAAACCGGTCACTGGTCGCCTGGGCGACTCAGTGCTTGTCTTCGTTGCGTTTGCGCAGCTCGCGCAGCTTGTCGGCGATGCGAATCTCCAGCCCGCGCTCGACCGGGCGATAGAACTGCGGCGGCTTCATCCCGTCCGGGAAATAATTTTCGCCGGCAGCGAATCCGTCCTGCTCGTCATGCGCGTATCGATAGTCCTTGCCGTAATCGAGGTCCTTCATCAGCTGGGTCGGCGCATTGCGCAGGTGCATGGGCACCGGCCGGGTGCCGTCCTTCTTGATGAAAGCCTTGATCTCGTTGAAGGCCTGGTAGACCGCATTGGACTTGGGCGCCATGGCGAGGTAGATCACGCATTCGGCCAGCGCCAGCTCACCTTCGGGCGTGCCCAGCCGCTCGTAGGTCTCGGCCGCGTCCAGCGCCAGCCGCAGCGCCCGGGGGTCGGCCAGGCCGATGTCCTCGCTCGCCATCCGGACCAGCCGACGCGCCATGTAGCGGGGATCGGCGCCGCCATCGAGCATCCGCATGAACCAATAGAGGGACGCGTCCGGGTCGGACCCGCGCACCGACTTGTGCAGCGCGCTGATGGTGTCGTAGAACTGTTCGCCGCCCTTGTCATAGCGGCGCATCCGTTCGCCCAGCACCTGGAGCAGCCAGGCATCGGTCACTTCGGCGAGCTTTTCCTGCGTCGCGGCGACCGCCAGCGTCTCCAGCGTGTTCAGCAGCCGGCGCGCGTCGCCGTCGGCATAGGCCACCAGCCGGTCCAGCGCCGCCGCCTCGATCGGCGGCACCGCGCCGATGGCCTGCGCCTTGACGGCGATCTGCGCCAGGTCGGCTTGCGTCAACGGCTGCAGCACATAGACCGCAGCCCGGGACAGCAGTGCCGAGTTGACCTCGAACGATGGGTTCTCGGTGGTGGCGCCGATGAAGGTGAACAGGCCCGACTCCACGTGCGCCAGGAATGCGTCCTGCTGGCTCTTGTTGAAGCGGTGCACTTCGTCGACAAACACGATCGTCCGGCGCCCGCCAGAACCCAGGATCCCCTGCGCGACCTGCGCCCGTTCCACTGCTTCGCGAATGTCCTTCACGCCGCCGAGCACCGCGCTGATGGTGATGAACTGGGCGTCGAACGCATCCGCCATCAGCCGTGCGATCGTCGTCTTGCCGGTGCCCGGCGGCCCCCACAGGATGCAGCTGTGCGGCTGGCCCGATTCGAAGGCAATCCGCAGCGCCATGCCATCACCGAGCAGATGCTGCTGGCCGATCACTTCGCCCAGCGTTGCGGGACGCAACCGCTCGGCCAGCGGTACCGAAGACGCTGCAGGCGGCTGCTTCATCGGGAGTCGCGGCTCAGGCTGGCCTCATGGTGGCCAGAACCAGAAGTCGTTGTGACTGAGGCAACCCGCATCGATCAACGCCCGATGGCTGTCCCCTATTGACGCACCACATCAGCGCCTTGCGGCGGCTTGAACTGAAAGGCCTCAGCCGAAACTCCGGTATTGAGTTCCAGTTTGCTGAACGTGATCACCGACCGCTGGCCGAAGCTGTCCAGGATGTCGAGCACGGCCAGTTCATTGCCGCGAAAGCCGACCTTGACGCTGTTCAACTGCCCATCCTTGGCCTTCGGAGTGGCCTGCACCCACTGCATTGCGTCCCGGTCCGCAACCGCTTCGAGGTTGAAGTCCTTCTTCAAGGCGTTCAGGTCCGCAGACGAAGCGATCAGCGCCGCGGGCGTCGAACCGAGCACCTGCGCCTGCTTGCGGGCTGTCACCTGGTTCAGGTCGACGTCGTACAGCCAAAGCGTCTGGCCGTCCGCGACGATGGTCTGCTCGAACGGTTTTTTGTAATTGAAGCGAAAGCGGTTCGGGCGAGAGAACTCGAAAGTGCCGGTCGACGTCTTGCTTCTCGCGGCCTGGCCATCGCGGCCCGGCGCCGTCACCACCTGGGTGAAGTCGGCACGGCCGCTCCTGGCCGACTTGACGAAGTTTTCGAGGCTTTCCATTCCGCCTGCCAGCGCCAACTGGCTGCAGGCAAGGATCGACAGGGTGGTGATGAGTTTCTTCATGTCTGTTGGGTACGCCTGGACTCCGGAAGTTCGCAAGCGATGGTTACTCCGCGCGATGCGGAACCAGGATCTCGCGCTGGCCGGCCCCGCTCATGGCGCTGACAAGGCCTGCTTTTTCCATTTCCTCGACCAGCCGCGCGGCCCGGTTGTAACCGATCTTCAGGTGTCTTTGCACCAGCGAAATACTGGCCTTCTTGTTTTTCAGAACCACTTCCACGGCCTGGTCGTACATCGGGTCCTTCTCCCCGCCGGCATCGCCACCCAACAGATCGCCCTCTTCACCATCGACCGTGCCCCCCTCCAGCACGCCCTCGATGTAATTGGGTTCGCCGCCTTGCTCCTTGAGATAGGCCACAACCCGGTGCACCTCTTCGTCGCTGACGAAGGCGCCGTGGACGCGGATCGGCAGGCCGGTGCCGCTGGGCATGTACAACATGTCGCCCATGCCGAGCAGCGCTTCGGCGCCCATCTGGTCGAGGATCGTGCGGCTGTCGATCTTGCTGGAGACCTGGAACGCGATGCGCGTCGGGATGTTGGCCTTGATCAGGCCGGTGATCACGTCGACGCTGGGACGCTGCGTGGCCAGGATCAGGTGGATGCCGGCCGCGCGGGCTTTCTGCGCCAGCCGCGCGATCAGCTCCTCGATCTTCTTGCCCACCACCATCATCAGGTCGGCCAGCTCGTCGATCACCACGACGATGTGAGGCAGACGCTCCAGCGGCTCGGGGCTGTCCGGCGTCAGGCTGAAGGGGTTGTAGATGAACTGTTCCCTGGCCCTGGCTTCGTCGATCTTGTGGTTGTAGCCCGCCAGGTTGCGAACGCCCAGTTTGCTCAGTAGCTTGTAGCGCCGCTCCATCTCCCCGACGCACCAGTTCAGGCCGTGCGCGGCCTGCCGCATGTCGGTGACCACCGGCGCCAGCAGGTGCGGAATGCCTTCGTACACCGACATCTCCAGCATCTTCGGATCGATCATCAGCAAACGCACATCCCGCGCTTCGGCCTTGTACAGCAGCGACAGGATCATCGCGTTGATGCCGACTGATTTGCCGGAGCCGGTCGTGCCCGCCACCAGCACGTGCGGCATCTTGGCCAGGTCCGCCACGATCGGGTTCCCCGTGATGTCCTTGCCCAGGCCCATCGTCAGCATCGACTTGCCGTCGTGATAGACCTGCGAGCCCAGAATCTCGGACAGGCGGATCGACTGCCGCTTGGCATTGGGCAATTCGAGCGCCATGAAATTCTTGCCAGGAATGGTCTCGACCACGCGGATCGACACCAGGCTGAGCGACCGCGCCAGGTCCTTGGCGAGGCCGACAATCTGCGACCCCTTCACGCCAGTCGCCGGTTCGATCTCGTAACGCGTGATGACAGGGCCGGGCTGCGCCAGCACCACGCGCACGTCGACGCCGAAATCCTTGAGCTTCTTCTCGATCAGGCGGCTGGTCATTTCCAGCGTCTCCGGCGCCACCGTTTCCTGGCGTCCCAGCGGGCCATCCAGCAAATCCACCTGCGGCAGCTTCGAATCGGGCAATTCCCGGAACAGGGGTTTCTGCCGCTCCTTGGCGACCCGCCCGCTGCGGGGCACATCGACCACCTCGGGCTCGATCAGCACGGGGCCCGGATGGTGTTCGACAATGTCGATCCGTTCCTCGAGCAGGATTTCTTCGCGCTCCCGGGCTGCCTGCTGGCCGAAGGCCAGATCCTCGGCGATCTCGCGCTTCTCACGCCGGGAAACGATGAAGCCGAGGATCGAGCCGCCGACCCGCTCGGCCACGTGACCCCATGAGAACCGGAACACCAGCGCCGAGCCGAGCACCACCAGCGCGATGCAGACCAGGCCTGAGCCGGTGAAACCGAGCCACTTGACCGCCAACGGGCCGATCAGGAAACCCAGTGCGCCACCGGCATGGTCTGGCAAGCGGCCCAGTCCTTCGAAGCGATACAGGCGCGACCACTCAAGCGCCGTGCTGGCACACAGCAGCAACACCAGTCCCAGCCAGAAGGCCAGTGAGGTTCGACTGAAACCGGTTGCCAGATCCGGCTCGTCGTCCCCGGCGCGCATCCAGCCGGCCAGCGTCGACAGCCACGCACGCACGCCGGCGGCGAAGCACCACCAGGCCGAGAACCCGAGCAGGAACAAGCTGCCATCGGCCAGCCCGGCGCCGAAACGCCCGCCCCAATTGCGCACAGCCGAACCGTTGCCCGAGGTCGAGAACGCCGGATCGTCAATCGAATAACTGAGCAGCGAAAACAACCAGAACGCCAGCGCAACGAAGCCCAGCACCAGAGCGATCTCGTGGGCGAAACGGCCAACGCCGCGCGGCTGGGCAGTCGCGGTGGCCGGATTGTTGAGGGTGTTGAGCGAGTAGGTCATCGTGGAAGATGCGAGCTTAACGCGTCACCCAGAACTGTCATCCCCGCGCAGGTGACGCGAAGCGTCATCCCCGCGCCGGCGGGGACCCAGGGCTCCCGCCGTTGTGCTCTGGGTTCCCGCCTGCGCGGGAATGACGACATTAACCAAGCGTCGTCAGCCTGTCCTTGATCAACATCGATCCATCGACCCGGGTTTCGATGAAGCCGCGGTCCTCCAGGTCCTTCATGACGCGGCTGACCATCTCGCGCGAGGCACCGACCATCTTGGCGATGTCCTGGCGCGAGATCCGTTCACGGATGGTGAGCAGGCCTTCGCGGTCCGGCACCGCGAACTCCAGCAACGAGCGCGCGACCCGTCCGTACACGTCCATCAGCGCAAGTGACTCGATCTTGCGGTCGGCCTGCCGCAGGCGCTGGACCAGTCCCTTCATGATTGCGTAAGACATCGAGCTGTTTTCGGGCAGGCAGCGCGCGAACTCGGCGCGGGCCAGTGTCAGCATGTCGGTCTGCACCTCCGCACGGACGCTGGCCGAATGCGGTTCGTTGTCGATCAGGCTCATCTCGCCGATGTAGTCGCCGGGCTGCAGCGTTGCCAGGATCACCTCGCGCCCGCGCTTGTCCGTCGTGACCACCCGCACCCGGCCGGTGAGAATGATGAACAGCATGTTCGATTTTTCGCCCTGCTCGACGATCGATTCGCCGCGCTTGAAGCGCCGCTTGATGATGGCCTCGGCCACGGCCTCCGCCTGGCTGGCGGTCAGCAAGGCGAACAGCGGCACCCGGCGTATGAGCTCCAGATTCGAGAGCATCGTCGACATGTCTGAAATCCCTTCCGGCACGAGCCTCGCGGTGGTTTCTTACAATCGCACGGATTGAAATTGCCAGCAGTCACCGCATCAAGTGCCGTTGATACTGGCGCGATTGGCCCGAACTGTACACCGAGCTGTCGTGTTTTCCACACAGGTTTTTCACCATGTCCACCACCCAACACGCCAAAGTCCTGATCCTCGGCTCCGGTCCCGCGGGCTACACCGCCGCCGTCTACGCGGCGCGCGCCAACCTCAATCCACTGCTGATCACGGGCATGGCGCAAGGTGGCCAGCTGATGACCACCACCGACGTCGACAACTGGCCGGCCGATGTGCAGGGAGTGCAGGGGCCGGACCTGATGCAGCGGTTTCTCGAACACGCCGAGCGCTTCAAGACCCAGGTCGTGTTCGACCACATCAACGAAGTCGACTTCAGCAAGCGTCCCTTTACGCTCAAGGGCGACAGCGGTGGCTACACCTGCGACTCGCTCATCGTGGCGACCGGCGCTTCAGCAAAGTACCTGGGACTGCCGTCGGAACAGGCTTTCATGGGACGCGGCGTCTCCGGTTGCGCCACCTGTGACGGCTTCTTCTACCGGGGCGAGGAGACTGCCGTCATCGGCGGCGGCAACACCGCCGTGGAAGAAGCGCTCTACCTGTCGAACATCGCCAACAAGGTGACCCTGGTCCATCGCCGCGACAAATTCAAGGCCGAGCCGATCCTGATCGACAAGCTGATGGCAAAGGTCAAGGCCGGCAAGATCGAGCTGAAGCTGTTCAACACGCTCGACGAAGTGCTGGGCGACGCCAGCGGCGTGACCGGCATCCGCCTGAAGAATACGCAGACCGGCGCGACCGAGGAAGTTCGGCTCAAGGGCTGCTTTATCGCCATCGGCCATTCGCCCAATACCGACATCTTCAAGGGCCAGCTCGAAATGAAGGATGGCCACATCATCACCAAATCCGGCCTGCAGGGCTTTGCCACGATGACCAGCATTCCCGGCGTCTTTGCCGCAGGCGACGTGCAGGACCATGTCTATCGCCAGGCGATCACGAGCTCAGGCACCGGCTGCATGGCTGCCCTGGACGCACAGCGCTTCCTTGAACAAGCCGACTGACCCAGCAAAAGGCTATAATTCGAGGCTTTGCTAAATGAGCTCCCCAGCTCGAATTAGTGACCCTGCAGGTCATTAGCGACCCTGCAGGTCGAATGAGCGACCCAAAGGCCGAATGAGCGACCCAAAGGTCGAATGAGCGACCAAAGGTCGCGGCAAAGAACGGGTTACCGCCACCCAACTGGCGAGGTGAGGCAGGAGCGAAGACGGGCACCCCGGTGACCGGCCGCCAGCAACTGCTGTTTTGATATCGAATGGAGTGCTTATGGCACGCGTCTGCGACGTGACGGGCAAGGGCCCGATGGTCGGGAACAATGTTTCCCACGCCAACAACAAAACCAAGCGCCGGTTCTTGCCGAACCTGCAATACCGCCGTTTCTGGATCGAGACTGAAAACCGTTGGGTTCGCCTGCGCGTTTCGAGCGCAGCCCTGCGCCTGATCGACAAGAACGGTATCGACACCGTGCTCGCAGACATGCGCGCCCGCGGTCAAGCCTAATTTTTAGCGACTTTGGGGACAGACCTTTAGCTCTGTCCCCAACTTGATTAAAGGAATTCATCATGGCGAGCAAAGGCGGACGCGAAAAGATCAAGCTGGAATCCACTGCGGGGACCGGCCACTTCTACACGACCAGCAAGAACAAGAAGACGATGCCCGAGAAAATGGCGATCATGAAATTCGATCCCAAGGCACGCAAGCACGTCGAGTACAAGGAAACCAAGTTGAAGTAACAAGGCCTTCGGCCGGTTACTTCAATCCCCGCGCAGGCGGGGATCCAGGAAAGCCCCGCCCGCGCAGGCGGGGACTCCAGGAAGCCCCGCCTCGCGGGGCTTTTTGTTTTTTGCGCTCGAAATGGCGCTTGTCCGCCACAACACCGCTCAGCGGTGCCCGAACATTGCTCAAGGCACTACCGCCTTTGCAATGGAGCCACCATGAGCGTTTTCAGCAAGATATTCGACAAGATTTTCCGCCGCGCAGAGGCGGCACCCGCGCCCGGCCAACCCGGCGGCGCGTCGACGGCCCCTTCGTACCCGGGAGCGGCCGATGCGGCAGCAGCCGGAGCCGCGGCCCAGCAGCAACAGGTCGACGTGGAGGCCGTGCTGAACGGTCTCGCCGCCAGCAACTCGCAGAAACTCAACTGGCGTACGTCGATCGTGGACCTGATGAAGCTGCTGAACCTCGATAGCAGCCTGCAGGAGCGCAAGGAGCTCGCCACCGAACTGGGCTACAACGGCGCCAAGGACGGCTCGGCCGAGATGAACACGTGGCTGCATCGCCAGGTCATGAACAAGCTCGCTGCCAACGGCGGCAAAGTGCCCGCCGACCTGAAGGACTAAGTTCTTCAGACCCGAAAAAAAGCCCCGCGTCGCGGGGCTTTTTTCTTGGGGTCACGGGCCTGCCAGCGTTGACCTATGCGTGGGCTCTAGGCGTGGACCGCGCGCAGCCGGATCGAGAACTGCTGCAAGTGGGCGATTCCGCTCTCCTCGGCCCGGCGGCACCAGGATTGCAGGTTGACTGCCAGCTGTTCGCGCGACAGGTTTTTGCTGAGCCAGAGCTGGCGCAATTCCTCTCGCATGGTGACCATCTTGTCCAGCACCGGATGCGCGGCACGGGCCTCGACCAGGTGCGGACGCGCAGCTGCGGGCACCTTGTCGTCGTCGCGATGCAGCCAACGCTTGGCGGCTGTCAGCAGCGCCAGGTCGCCCTGCCGCGCCTTGATCTGCTCGATCTCGGCCTTGCAGGCACTACGGATTTCTCCGGCATAACGGGCCATCACCTCATAGCGGTTGGCGATGATCGCCTCCAGCGTCTTTTCGTCCGCAACCGGCTTGATCGCGCCCAGTTGCAGCTTCGGCGCCACCTTCTTGACCTTGGCCCAGCCGATCGCACTCAAGATCTGGATGTAGACCCAGCCGATGTCGAACTCGTACTTCTTGACCGAGAACTTGGCCGAGGTGGGATAGGTGTGGTGGTTGTTGTGCAACTCTTCGCCACCGATGAGCAGGCCCCAGGGCATCAAGTTCCGGCTGGCATCGGGCGCCTCGAAATTGCGGTATCCCCAGTAGTGTCCGATGCCGTTGATGATGCCGGCAGCCGTGATCGGAATCCAGAGCATCTGCACGGCCCAGACCGCGAGACCCGCCATGCCGAACAGGGCCACGTTGATGATCAGCATCAGGCCGACGCCCTGCCAGCTGTAGCGGGTATACAGGTTGCGCTCGATCCAGTCGTCCGGCGTGCCGGTGCCGTAGCGCTCCATCGTGTCCATGTTCTTGGATTCGAGCCGGTACAGCTCGGCGCCGCGCCACAGCACTTCGTCGATGCCCTTGACCTGCGGGCTGTGCGGATCATCGACCGTTTCGCATTTGGCGTGGTGCTTGCGGTGAATGGCGACCCATTCCTTGGTCACCATTCCGGTGCCCAGCCACAGCCAGAAACGGAAGAAGTGCGAAGGGATCGGCCCCAGCTCCATGGACTTGTGAGTCTGCGTGCGGTGCAGGAAGATGGTGACACCGGCGATCGTGATGTGCGTCGTCACCAGCGTGTACAGGACCACCTGCCACCAGGACAAGTTCCACAAGCCGTTTCCAAGCCAGTCAATCGCCGCGTTCAGCACGGCCCAATCGGGAAGCAACATAAAGGGGGAATCTCGCTTTCAAAAAAGAGGGCCAATTCATGGCCCACGGGTATGAGTCATTTTACGGCTCGGGGTTCCCGATCACGCTGTGGATATGCACAGCCGACCTGATCAGGATCAAGGAACGTGGTCTTTAAAGGGTGTTTCTCACCCACGCCGCCGCAAAAAATCCATCCGTCGCATGCCGATGCGGCCACAGCCTCAGGTACTCCAGGCCCGTCAGCGGCCCGCTGCAAAGGCTTGGCGCTGCCTCCACCTTCAGATTGGACAGGATTTCACCGACCGGAAGTGGAGTGAACTCCTTATTTGCAGCGCTGAAAGCCTGGGCGATCTCTTCGTTTTCCTGCGGCAGGATGCTGCAGGTGGCGTAGAGCAGGCGCCCCCCTGGCTTGAGCAGACGGGCCGCGCTCTGCAGGATGGCAGCCTGCTTGACCGTCATTTCGGCCACCGACTGGGACGACTGGCGCCATTTCAGGTCGGGATTGCGCCGCAGCGTGCCGAGACCGGAACAGGGCGCATCGACGATCACCCGGTCGATCTTGCCGGCCAGGCGCTTGACGCGGTCGTCGCGCTCGTGAGCGATCGCGGCCGGGTGGACGTTCGACAGGCCGCTGCGGGCCAGCCTCGGCTTGAGCGCATCGAGCCGGTGCGCGGCGGTGTCGAACGCGTACAGCCGGCCGGTATTGCGCATGGTCGCGCCGATGGCCAATGTCTTTCCGCCGGCACCGGCGCAAAAGTCCACCACCATCTCGCCACGCTTCGCATCCAGCAGCAGGGCCAGCAACTGCGATCCCTCGTCCTGCACCTCGATCGCGCCCCGGGCGAAAGCGTCGACCTTCGCCAGCTGCGGCTTGTCCTGAAGCCGCAATCCCCAGGGGGAATACGGCGTGATCGTCGACTTGATTCCCGCGGCCTTCAGTTCCTTTTGCAGCTCCGGCCGCTTGTCGTTGAGCGTATTGATCCGCAAGTCCAGCGGCGCCGGCTGGTTCAGCGCGTCGATCATCGGCCAGAAACCGTCGCCGAGCTGCTCTTTCAAAGGCTTCACCAGCCATTCGGGCAGGTTGTGGCGATGGCGCTCCATCAGATCGGCGCCCTGGATGGTGTCGATCTGTCCCAGCCAGTTCTTCTCCTGGTCGCTCAGGGCGCTCATCAGGAAGTCGCGCGGGCCGTGAAACCCCAGGATGGCCAGCCGCCGCTCCTTCGGACCGCTGCCCGATGGCGCGAAGTGATCGAACAGCAGTTTCTTGCGCAGCACGGTGTAGACGGTCTCGGCCAGAGTTGCGCGCTCTCGCGGACCGAGGGAGCGGTGGTCGCGGAAGTACCGTGACACGATCGAGTCCTCAGGATGGTCGAATTTCAGGGTCAGCGCGACCAGTTCGGCGCAGGCCTCGAGCAGGGCTTTAGGATGCATGTCCCATTGTCCCATCCGACCGATTCCGCCGCGCAGTGTCGCATGCAGAGGTTCAACGTTTGACCGATCCGGACTTGCCAGCGCTGGTCGAGACGCCGCCCGGCCGCTACCGCCACTACAAGGGCATGCTCTACCAGGTGCTGGGAACAGTGCGGCACAGCGAAACCCTGGAGCCGATGACGCTGTACCGGGCCTTGTACGGCGAGCACGGCCTTTGGGTCCGCCCGGCGACGATGTTCGGCGAGCAGGTGGAGATCGATGGCGTCAGGCAGCCGCGGTTCGCCTTGCTGGAACCCGGGGGTGGACTCGAACCCGTGGATCCCCTCCTCAGTAGCGGCAGCGGGTCGGCATCCTCATAGCTGGCGCAGCAGGGCGGCGATCGCGCGCGGATAGATCTGATGCTCCTGGGACAGCACCCGTGCCGCGAGCGTCGCCGCCGTATCCACAGGTCGCACCGGCACGACAGCCTGTTCCAGGATCGGCCCGTGGTCGAGTTCGCAGGTCACCCGATGGACGGTGGCGCCGGCGATCCGGCAGCCCGCCTCGATCGCCCGCTGGTGCGTGTGCAGGCCCGGGAAAGCGGGCAGCAGCGACGGATGGATGTTGACCAGCCGCGCCGCGTAATGCTCCACGAAGGCAGGCGTCAGGATCCGCATGAAGCCGGCCAGCAGCACCAGCGCCGGCTGATGGCGATCGATCGCGGCGGCCAGTGC
>JAJAZH010000221.1 GCA_026785815.1 Ramlibacter sp.
AGACAGGCCGGATCAGCGCGCAACACCCGCCGCGCGAAATACTGGAAGGTCAGTTCGGTGATTTCCCGCTTCAGCAGGAAATCGCGCGACTCGCATGCGAGGTCGATCTTGACCGGCCGGATGGTGCCCGCTGCCGACGCGTCCAACTGGATCCGCGCGGCCTGCTCCATCCAGAGCGCCAGCACCGCCGCCTCCGCCACCGTGGCACCTGCCGTCAGCAGCCCGTGGTTCGCAAGCAGCAGGGCCTTGTTGTTGCCCAGCGCGCCGGAGATGATCTCGCCCTCGTTGTCGCCGATCGGCAGGCCCGGCCACTCCGGCAGGTAGGCGCAGTTCTCGGCGAACGGCGTTGCGTCCATGTGCGCCACCACCAGCGGCACACCGATCATCGACAGCGCCGAGATCGCCGGCGGATGGGTGTGGACGATGCACTGAACCGCAGGATGATTGCGATAGACCCAGATGTGAAAGCGGGTGGCCGGGTTGGGCATGGACACGCCATCCAGCGCGCGCAGGTCGCCATCGGTCAGGATCAGGTTGTCTGGCGTTGCTTCATCGGCGCCGACGCCGAATTTCAACGTCCAGTAGGTATCGGGCTGCTCGCCTCGTGCGGTGATCTGGCCGGCCAAGCCATTGCGCCAGTGCTGCTCCGCCGCCAGCATGCGGCAGGCGAGCACCAGTTGCTCCAGCAGCGAATAGCTTTGCAGCTTGACCTTGTCGCGCAGTTCGCGGTCCAGGGCTTGGCGGATATCGACTCGGTCGTTCATGGGGACACTCCTGGACAGCGCAAGGCTGCGCGCAACAAGACCGGTCATTGTCGGTCATTCGCTGCCATCCGGGTCGTTCGCGGCGCACAACAGCAGCGCAGCTCCGATCGTCCTGCTCACCTCGCCAGCTTGGGCGCAAAGCCGATCACCAAGCCGTCCGGCGTCACGGTGACGGTGTCCGGTTCCAGCCCCAGGCCATCGGCCAGCGCCAGGTCGGCCGGACGCAGCCGGTGCAGCACGATCTCCCCGAAGACCTGCTGGGCCAGCACCGGCCCGATGCCATCGAGCAATTCAGGATAGGGCGCGGGCAGGCCCGAAACGCGCAGCGACCGCACCCGCAGTCCGCGCGCCCGAACGGTCTGGTCGCTGCGTTCGTACCGCAGCGCGAAGTCGAGATCGAACTCGCCGGTGGCAGGCCGCTCCAGGCCGGGCCCGGCCGCCACCACGACCATGTCGGTGGCGACGCGGTTGGCGTCCGGCAACAGTTGCAACACCGGCGTGCGCACCGTCAGCTGCAGCAGCCCGCCGAGTCGCAACCGCATCGGGAACCGCTGGGCCACGGCTTCCTGCAACACTGCTGCGGAAATCGCGTAGCGGGGCTGGGCCAGCGCGCCGTGTCCGGCCGGCAGCAGCCAGGCCGCAGCCGCAGCGATCACGGTCCGTGTCAGCAGCAGTCTTCGCTTCATCGGAGGCGGTCACGGTGTCAGCGCTGCCGGGGATCGAGCGCGTCGCGCAGGCCGTCGCCCAGCAAGTTGAACGACAACACCAGCAGAAAGATCGACACGCCGGGGCTGATCGCCATCCAGGGCGAATTGTCGATGTAGTTCTTGGCGGTATTGAGCATGCTGCCCCAGCTCGGCGCCGGCGGTTGCTGGCCGAGGCCGAGGAACGACAGGCTGGCTTCGGCGATCACTGCCGCCGCAATGGCGAGCGTGGCCTGCACGATCAGCGGCGCCGTGATGTTCGGCAGGATGTGGCGCAGCGCGATCCGCAGCGGCGAATTGCCAACTGCCCGGGCAGCTTCGACATAGTCTTCCACTTTCACGCTCAGCACCTGGCCGCGCGCGAGCCGCACGAAGATCGGCGCGGCGGAAATGCCGATGGCGATCATCGCGTTGGTGAGACTGGGCCCGAGGAAGGCGGCCAGCGCGATCGCCAGGATCAGGAACGGGCAGGCCAGGAAGGCATCGGTAATGCGCGAAATGATGGCGTCGACGGCGCCGCCGAGAAAGCCCGCCGCCATGCCGAGCGGCACCCCGATCAACAGCGAGATCGAGACCGAGACCACGCCAGCCAGCAGCGAGGCACGGGTGCCCCAGATCACGCGCGACAGCACGTCGCGGCCGATCTCGTCGGTGCCGAACCAGTATTGCGCGCTCGGCGCCTTGCGGATCGCCGCCCAGCTGGCGGCAATCGGATCGTGCGGCGCAATCCAGGGCGCGAACACTGCCAGGATGATGAACGCAACCACGACCGCCAGGCCGACCAGCGCGCCCTTGCGACGCCGCAGCCGCAGCCAGACGCGGCGCCACGGACCGGCTTCGCGCACCGCAGCCGGTGCGGCCATTGGTTTGGATTCGAGAACAGCAGCCATGGCGATCAGTGCCTCAAGCGCGGGTTGACCAGAAAATAGGCCAGGTCCGCCAGCAGGTTCAGCGTCATGTAGGCAGTGGCCGTGACCAGCACCACGCCCTGCACCACCAGGTAATCGCGATTGAAGACCGAGTCGACGATCAGCTTGCCGAAACCGGGGATGGTGAACACCTGCTCGGTCAGCACCGCGCCCGACAGCAGCGTGCCCAGTTCCAGCGCACCGAGTGTGATGATCGGTGTCAGCGCGTTGCGCAGCGCATGCTTGATCACCACGGTGCGCTCGTCCAGGCCCTTGGCCCGGGCGGTGCGCACGTAATCGGCCGACAGCACCTGCAGCATCGCGCTGCGGGTGTGGCGCATCAGCACCGCGGCGATCGCATTGCCCAGCACGAAGGCCGGCATGATCATCGCCTTCAAGTTCGCGCCCAGATCCTCGAACGGGCTGACATAGCCCGAGGCCGGCAGCCAGCCCAATTGCACCGAGAACAGCATGATCAGCAGGATGCCGAGCCAGAAGTTCGGTGTCGACAGGCCCCAGAGCGCGAACGCATTGGCCAGGTAATCCCACACGCCGCCGCGCCCGACCGCCGACACGATGCCGGCCGGAATGCCGATCAGCAGCGCGATGACCATCGCCAGCACCGCCAGCTCGATGGTGACCGGCAGCTTCTGCGCGATCAGCTGCAGCACCGGCTGCTGCGTGCGCACCGATTCGCCCAGGTCGCCCTTCACCACGCCGCCGACCCAGTAGGCGTAGCGGATCGGCAGCGGCTCGTCCAGGTGCAGCTTCTTGGTCAGGTAAGCCACCACCGTCGGGTCCTGCTCTTCGCCGGCCAGGATCTTGGCCGGGTCGCCGGGCAGCAACTGCTGCAGCCCGAAGATCAGCATCGACACCAGCACCAGCGTGGGCGCCAGCGAGGCAAGGCGGCGAATGAGGTACTCGAGCATGGAAGGCCTCCGTCACCCCCGCGCAGGTGACGCTAGCGTCATCCCCGCGCGGGCGGGGACCCAGAGCTCCCCTCTTGAACGCCCTGGATTCCCGCCTGAGCGGGAATGACGGTGTGGATTGCGGCTTCCACGCGTATGACGCAGCGTTCTCCCGCGTCCGCGGGAATGACGAAGGGTTTTCATCACGGTGCCATTTTCAGGCCGCTGACGCGCAGCAACCCGTCGGGCACGTTGCGCACGCCGGACAGTTTCGCGTTGTAGGCCCACAGCCAGTTGCGGTGGTATAGGTAGACGATCGGGCGCTCCTTGATGATCTGGGCAGCGACCTTCTCGAACACCTTCTTGCGCTCGACCGGATCGCGCAGGGCCCGCGACTGGTTCAGCAGCGCGTCAGTCTCGGCGCTGCAGTAGCCGGAATAATTCAACGGCTGCTTGCAGCCGTGAAAGCTGAACAGGTTGCCGTCCGGGTCGGCGCGGCCGCTCCAGGCCAGCACATAGGCCTCGAAGTCGCCCTTGTCGGCCATGTTCAGCGAGGTCGCGAATTCGGCGGCCTGGATCTTGACGTCGAAGCCGGCTTCGCGCGCCATCGCCTGGATCACCAGTGCCAGCCGGGTGGCGTCGGACGTGGTGGGCGTGACCAGCGTGAAGCTGGGGTTGGTCACGCCGGCTTCTTTCAGCAGCGCCTTGGCCTTGGCGATGTCGCGCTTGGGCACGGGCACGCTCTTGGCGTAGTAACTGTTGGTGGGCGAGACCCACTGGTTGCCGACCGTCGCCTCGTTGTCCATCACCACCTGCACCAGCCCCTGGCGGTCCAGCGACAGCTCGAAAGCCTCGCGCACCCGGGCGTCGCGGCCCAGCGGATTCTTCTTGGCCTGCTCGCTCTTGGCGATGTTGATTGTGACGCCCTGGTAGCCGATCTCGGTGATGCGCGAGGTCTTGAGCTTCTTGTCGGCCAGCAGCTTTTCCATGTCGCTGGAGGCCACCCGCTCGATGAAGTCGAGCTGGCCCGACTTCAGGTTCGCCAGCCGCACCGTCGCGTCCGGGATCGGCGTGTAGATCACCTTGTCGAAGTGGATCGCGCCCTTGTTCCAGTAGTTCTGGTAGCGCTCGAACACCATCCGGTCCTGCGCCACGCGTTCGACGAACTTGAACGGGCCGGAGCAGACCGGGCTGATTCCGAACTTGTCGCCGGCCGCCTGCGCTGCCTTAGGCGAAACCATCATCCCGGCGCGGTCTGCCAGCTGCGCGAGCAAGGGCGAAAACGGCGCCGACAGGTTGATCCGCACGGTCGAAGGGTCGACCACGTCGACCGTCGCCACCGGAGCCAGCTCGCCGCGCCGGTTGGAGCCCGGCATCGTCTTGTGACGCTCGATGTTGAACTTCACCGCCGCGGCGTCGAATTTCTCGCCGTCGTGGAAGGTGACGCCCTGGCGAAGCTTCAGGGTCAGGACCTTGCTGTCGGCCGACCATTCATAGCCGGTGGCCAGCTGCGGAATGATGGTGAGCTTTTCGTCGACGTCCAGCAGCTTGTCGCACAGCGCGGCGAACACCACCCGCCCGACGAAGGTCCGGGCCAGGGTCGGGTCCAGCACGTCGGGGTCCTCGGCCAGGCCGACGCGCAGGGTCTGCGCCTGCGCCGCCAGCGCGGTCAGGCCGAGCAGCAGCGGCAGCAGGATCGTTCGTTTGCCGGGTTTGAATTGCATTGCGATTTCTCCGTGAAGTTTGGAATGGCGATGGATATGGCGAAGGATATGGCGAAGGAAATGGTGACGGTCTCAGCCCGGCACTGCTGCAGCAGCGCTGAATGCGGATTGCAGCTGCTCCAGCCGCTGGCGGGAGGCCGTCAGGGCCGCGGGCCGCGGCAGCGCTGGCGGCACCGGGATCTCGCGCCAGAAATGGCAAGCGACCGCGTGGCCGCCCTGCACTTCCAGTGGCGGCGTGACCTGAGAGCAGAGCGCCCGCGCATGCGGGCAGCGGGTATGGAAGTGGCAGCCGCTGGGCGGATTCAGGGGGCGCGGCACATCGCCCATCAGCAGGGCGCGCTCGCGCCGCAGGCCCGGATCCGGCAACGGGATCGCGGACAGCAGCGCCTGGGTGTACGGGTGGCGGGGCGCCGCGAACAGGGCGCGCCGGTCGGCCATCTCGACGATGCGGCCCAGGTACATCACGGCGACGCGGTTGGCGATGTGCTTGACCACCGCCAGGTCGTGGGCGATGAACATGTAGGCCAGCCCGAACTGGCGCTGCAGGTCTTGCAGCAGGTTGACCACCTGGGCCTGCACCGAGACGTCCAGGGCCGATACCGCCTCGTCGCAGACGATCAGCCTGGGCTCGGGGGGGCCCCCCCCCGGGGCGGCGCGGCACCGGGGCGGGGCCGCCGGGGGTTTGGGGGGGGGGGGGGGGGCGGGGGGCGGCGGGGGGGCGCCCCGGGGGGGG
>JAJAZH010000222.1 GCA_026785815.1 Ramlibacter sp.
CACGGCATTCCGACGGCGGAGTATGAAAGCTTCACCGATCCGGCCGCGGCCCATGCGTACGTGGAGCGCAAGGGCGCGCCGATCGTGGTCAAGGCCGACGGCCTGGCCGCCGGCAAGGGCGTGGTGGTGGCGATGACGGCCCAGGAGGCGCACGAGGCGATCGATTTCATGCTGGAGGGCAACACCCTCGGGGTCAGGCACAACGAAGGCGCGGATGGTCATGCAGTTCCTCGTGTCGTCATCGAGGAGTTCCTGCAGGGCGAGGAAGCCAGCTTCATCGTGCTGTGCGACGGTCGCAACGTGACGGCGCTGGCGACCAGCCAGGACCACAAGCGGCTGCTCGATGGCGACCAAGGCCCGAACACCGGCGGCATGGGCGCCTACTCGCCGGCGCCGGTGGTCACGCCGGAGGTTCATGCGCGCGCCATGCGAGAGGTCATCCTGCCGACCATCCGCGGCATGGAGAGCGACGGCATTCCCTACACCGGCTTCCTGTACGCCGGGTTGATGATCGATCCGCAGGGCCAGATCAAGACGCTGGAGTTCAACTGCCGGATGGGCGACCCCGAGACCCAGCCGATCATGATGCGGCTGAAGTCCGAGTTGTTCGACGTGCTGCTGGCCGCCACCGCTGGCACGCTGGACCAGGTGGAGCTCGAATGGGACCGCCGCACTGCGCTGGGCGTGGTGATGGCGGCCCACGGTTACCCGGCGCAACCGCGCAAGGGCGATGCGATCACGGCCATCCCGAAGGAAACCGAGGACACGATGGTGTTCCATGCCGGCACCCAGCAGCGGGGCCGGGCCACGCTGACCTCTGGCGGCCGCGTGCTGTGCGTGACGGCGCTGGCGGATTCGGTCAAGGCGGCCCAGCAGCGTGCTTACGAAGTGGCCGAGCAGATCCGTTTCGACGGCGCGCAGTACCGGCGCGACATCGGCTTTCGCGCGCTGCGCGCTCCCGGATGAAGGCGGCCGCGCCGGTCCAGCAGGTGGGTGGTTACCTGCGCGGGCTGCAACAGGCCATCATGGCCGCCGTGTCCGCGGTCGATGGCAAGCCGGCGTTGAGCGATGCCTGGGAGAAAAGCCCGGGGGAGCCGCTGCAGGGCAACGGCATCACCATGATCCTGGAGGACGGCGCTGTGTTCGAGCGGGCCGGCTGCGGCTTCTCGCACGTCACCGGTCCGAGATTGCCCGGCTCGGCCACCCAGCACCGGCCGGGGCTGGCGGGCGCCCCATTCGAGGCGCTCGGCTTGTCGCTGGTGTTCCACCCGCGCAACCCGTACGCGCCGACGGTGCACATGAACGTTCGCATGATCATTGCCACGCCCGATGCAAGTGGAGGAACCTCCGGTTCCGGCGAGCCGGTCGCCTGGTTCGGCGGCGGCATGGACCTGACGCCGTACTACGGTTTCGAGGTTGACGCCGTGCATTTCCACAGCCTGTGCCGCGACGCGCTCGCGCCTTTCGGCGTCGATCGCTACCCGCGCTTCAAGGCCTGGTGCGACGAGTACTTCACGCTCAAGCACCGCGGCGAGCAGCGCGGCATCGGCGGGATCTTCTACGACGACTTCTCCGAGGGCGGCTTCGACCAGGGCTTCGCGCTGATGCAGTCGGTGGCGGACTCGTTCCTGCCGGCGTACCTGCCGATCCTCGAGCGGCGCAAGGACACGCCCTATGGCGAACGCGAGCGCGGCTTCCAGCTGTACCGGCGCGGTCGCTACGTCGAATTCAACCTGGTGTGGGACCGCGGCACGCACTTCGGCCTGCAGTCCGGCGGCCGGACCGAATCGATCCTGATGTCGATGCCGCCGCTGGCGAGCTGGGCCTACCGTCAGACGCCCGCGCCGGGCTCGCCGGAAGACGACCTGTACCGCAAGTTCATCGTGCCGAGGGACTGGGTGTGACGGCCGCACCGGCCCGCCGCATCGGGATCTTCGGCGGCGCCTTCGATCCGCCGCATCGCGGCCACGTGGCGCTGGCGACCGCGGCGGTGCAGCAGCTGGCGCTGGACGAACTGCGGGTCTTTCCCACCGGACAGGCCTGGCACAAGGCGCGCGACCTGTCGCCGGCGGCCCATCGGCTGGCCATGGCCGAACTGGCGTTTGCCGGCGTGCCGCACACCAGCGTCGACGGCCGCGAACTGGAGCGCGCCGGTCCCACCTACACCGTGGACACCTTGCGCGAGCTGCGGCTGGAATTTCCCGACGCGCAGTTCCTGCTGGTGATCGGCGCCGACCAGGCCGAGTCGCTGCACAGCTGGCGGGAGAGCGCCGAGATCGCACGGCTTGCTACAATTTCCATAGCTGCGCGGGCAAGGCCGGTGTCTCCCGCCACGCCTTTCGATGCATCCAAGCTGCCGCCGGGCCGGCGCGAACCGGTGGAATTGCCGCCGATGCCGGTCAGTTCGACCGAAATCCGCCGCCGGGCGGCCGCCGGAGAAGACATCTCGCAACTGGTTCCAGCCTCGGTTGCACGCTATATTGATCACCATCACCTTTACCCACCTCATTGATGACCCAAGACGCCGCCTCCGCAAGAAAAGATACGCAAAAACTCCAGCGGGCCATCGTCGACGGCCTGGAAGACGTGAAGGCGCAGGACATCGTGGTTTTCAACACCGAGCACCTCTCGCCATTGTTCGAGCGGGTGATCGTGGCCTCGGGCAGCTCCAACCGGCAGACCAAGGCGCTGGCGTCGAGCGTGCGCGATTCGGTGCGTGAGGCCGGTTTTCCGAAGCCACGCACCGAAGGCGAAGAAAACGGCGAATGGATCATCGTCGACTGCGGGGCCGCCGTGGCGCACATCATGCAGCCAGCAATCCGCCAGTACTACCACCTGGAAGAGATCTGGGGCGACAAGCCGGTGCGCCTGAAGTTCGGTGCGCCGAAGCCGGCCGAGGCGTCGGCTCCGGCGCGGGAGCCAACCAAAGCGGCGGGCAAGCGCAACGCCGATCCGGAGATCACGTCGCTGCGCCGCAGCAGCGCCGCCAAGACCGCTGTGAAGGCAGCTGAGCGCGAGGCCAAGGCCGCCAAGGCGCCGGCTAAAAAAGCGCCGGCGCGGACCACGACCGGCAGGACCCGCGCCAAGCCGGCTGGGAGCACCGCAGGCAGGACGACGGCCGGCAAGTCCACGGCTGGCCGGACCGCGGGCAGCACCACGGCGGGCCGGTCGGACGCTGGCAAGACAGGCGCTTTCAAGACCGGCACTGGCAAGACCGGCACTGGCAAGACGGCAAGCGCAAGGACGGCGACCGGCACGCCAGCGCCACGGCGGATCCCGATCAAGGTCGTCGGCAAGCCTGCCAGCAGATCGGCCGGAAAGTCGTCCGGCAAGGCTTCCGGAAACGCTTCCGGGAAACCCGCTCCCAGGAAATCTCCAGCGAAGAAGGCCGGCAGCCGGGCACCCAGCCGCAAGTAATGAAGTTGGTCGTCGTCGCAGTCGGCCAGCGCGTGCCCGACTGGGCGCAGACGGCCTGGGACGACTATGCGAAGCGCTTCCCGCCCGAGCTGAAAGTCGAACTCAAGGCCGTCAAAACCGAGCCGCGCGGCTCCAGGACGATCGCAACGCTCCTGGCCGCCGAACGCCAGCGCATCGAGGCCGCGATTCCGCGCGGCTGCCGGATCGTCGCCCTGGACGAGCGCGGCACGGCGCTGAGCACCGCCGCACTGGCAACCAAGCTCAAGGATTGGCAGCTGGCCAGCGACGATGTGGCGCTGGTGATCGGCGGGCCCGACGGCCTCGATCCCGGCTTCCGCCAGGCCGCGCACGAGCGCATCCGCCTGTCCGACCTGACTTTGCCGCACGCCATGGTCCGGGTCCTGCTGGTCGAACAGCTGTACCGCGCCTGGTCGATCAACGCCAACCATCCGTATCACCGTGAGTAAACAAAGCGGTCGTTCAGCCCCGCAAAGCTGTCGGTCAACCCCGCAAAGCTGTCGGTCAACCCCGCAAAGCTGTCGGTCAATCCCGCGCCAAGGTTTTTGTCATCCCGGGCTCGACCCGGGATCCATGCCTCGGCCCGCCGACACTTCTGTGCTCAGAGGAATGGATCCCGGCTCGGTGGCCGGGATGACAACCGGAGCGGAACGGTCAACCCCGCGCCAAGGTTTTTGTCATCCCGGGCTCGACCCGGGATCCATGCCTCGGCCCGCCGACACTTCTGGGCTCAGAGGAATGGATCCCGGCTCGGGGGCCGGGATGACAACTGGTGCGGATGACGCTACTTCTCCGAACCGTCTGGATCCCGGCTCGGGGGCCGGGATGACAGCCGGTGCGGTCGACGCCACTGTGCGAACCCTCCGAATCCCGGCTCGGGAGCCGGGATGACCGCCTCGTTCATCTACCTCGCGTCCCAGAGTCCACGCCGGCGGCAGTTGCTGGAGCAGCTTGGCGTGCGCCATGAACTGCTGCTGCCGGACGCTGACGAAGATTCCGAAGCGATCGAGGCGGTGCGGCCGGGGGAGGCGCCGGCGCGTTATGTGCGCCGGGTCACCGGCCTGAAACTCGACGCCGCGCTGGCGCGGATGCGGCGGCGCGGCCTGGCTCCGGCTCCGGTGCTGTGCGCCGACACCACCGTGGCGCTGGGCCGCGTCATCTACGGCAAGCCCCGGGACGACGCCGACGCGCGCCGCATGCTGGGGGAGCTGGCCGGGCAGACCCACCGCGTCCTCACGGCCGTTGCGGTGTCCGCCGGTCGCAAGCGGGTCGATGCGTTGAGCGACTCGCGTGTCACGTTTGCCGAGCTGTCGCCGGCGCGGATCCGGGCCTATGTGGCCAGCGGCGAACCGTCGGGCAAGGCCGGCGCCTATGCGGTGCAGGGCCGGGCCGCCGCCTTCATCCGCCATATCAGCGGCTCCTACTCTGGCATCATGGGACTGCCCATGCATGAGACGGCGCAACTGTTGCGCGCATGCGGCCTGAAGATTTAATGAGTCGGGGACAGAGCTGAAGATCTGCCCCCAAGGTAGTTCAATGGACAGAGCTAAAGGTCTGTCCCGAAAAATCAAACGATGCAGCAGGACATCCTGATCAACTGGTCGCCGCAGGAGACGCGGGTCGCGGTGGTGGAGAACGGCGCGGTGCAGGAACTGCACGTCGAACGCACGCTCGAGCGCGGACTGGTCAGCAACGTCTACCTGGGCAAGGTGGCGCGGGTGCTGCCGGGGATGCAGTCGGCTTTCATCGACATCGGTCTGGAGCGCGCCGCTTTCCTGCATGTCGCCGACGTCTGGCACCGGCAGCCCGAAGGCGAGCCACCCGGCTTCGCACGCAACACCCAGCCGATGGTCCCGATCGAAAAGCAGGTGTTCGAAGGCCAGTCGCTGCTGGTGCAGGTGATCAAGGACCCGATTGGCACCAAGGGCGCCCGGCTCTCGACCCAGATCAGCATCGCCGGCCGTTTGCTGGTGTTCCTGCCGCAGGACGACCACGTCGGCGTCTCGCAGAAGATTCCGCCGGACCAGCGCGATGCGCTGCGTGCGCGGCTGCAGGCGCTGGTCGGCGACGCATCACGAGGGGGGGGCGGCGGCTTCATCCTGCGCACGAATGGAGAAGAGGCTTCGGACAGCGAGTTGGCGCAGGACATCGCCTACCTGCGCAAGACCTGGGTCCGCATCGGCGATGCGGCCAAACGGCTGCCACCGACCGCGCTGCTGCACCAGGACCTGAACCTGCTGCAGCGCGTGCTGCGCGACCTGGTCGGCGAGCAGACCCAGGCCATCCGGCTGGACTCAAAAGAGCAGTTCGCGATGCTGCAGTCCTTCGGCCAGGAATTCATGCCGGCCGCCGCCGAACGGTTGGCGTTGTACCAGGGCGAACGGCCGATCTTCGACCTGTTCTCGATCGACGAGGAGATCGCCAAGGCGCTGGGCCGGCGGGTCGACTTGAAGTCCGGCGGTTACCTGATCGTCGACCAGACCGAGGCGCTGACCACGGTGGACGTCAACACCGGCGGCTTCGTCGGCGCCCGCAATTTCGACGACACCATCTTCAAGACCAACCTGGAAGCCGCGCAGGCGATCGCCCGGCAACTGCGGCTGCGCAATCTGGGCGGCATCATCATCGTGGACTTCATCGACATGGGCCGCGAGGACCACCGCGAAGCCGTGCTGGCCGAGTTCCGCAAGCAGCTCGGACGCGACCGCGTCAAAACCATGGCCGGCGGCTTTTCGCAGCTCGGGCTGGTCGAGATGACGCGCAAGCGCACCCGCGAATCGCTCGCGCACATGCTGTGCGAGCCCTGCGAAGCCTGCCAGGGCAAGGGCACCGTGAAAACGGCGCGCAGCGTCTGCTACGACATCCTGCGCGAGATCCTGCGCGAGGCCCGCCAGTTCAACCCGCGCGAATATCGCATCGTCGCCTCACCGAAAGTGGTCGAGCTGTTCCTCGACGAGGAGAGCCAGCACCTGGCGGGCCTGTCGGATTTCATCGGCAAGGCGATCTCGCTGCAGAGCGAAAGCGCGATGGGGCAGGAGCAATACGACATTGTGC
>JAJAZH010000223.1 GCA_026785815.1 Ramlibacter sp.
AGGAGCCTGAAGATGATCTCGTTGAAGAAAAACACTTGCCGCGTCCTCGTCGTCGCCATGATGACCCTGTCGTTCCAGTCAGCGCAGGCCGGAATGATCGGCACCGAGCAAGCGACCGCCAACACCGCAGCGGCGACCCAGCGCAGCCTGATCCTGGGCGTGCTCGACCGGGCCGAGACGGCTGCGCAGCTGCAGGCCCAGGGCATCGACCCGTCCATGGCCCGCGAGCGGGTGGCGGCCATGACCGACCAGGAAGTGCGTCAACTCGCAGGCGACATGCAGACCGCGCCAGCTGGCGCCGGACTGAGCTCGGGGGGCTGGCTGGCGGTGATCGTCATCGGCGCCCTGATCTGGTACTTTGTCTACCGCAAGTGATCGGTGGGCAGGCTCACGGCCTGCCTTGCGTTCTTCATGGGCCCGCCTGAGCGCGGGCCTTTGCTGTTTCGCGCTGGCTTTTTTCCTGGGGGGCTGCGCCCTGCTGGTGCCGCAGACCATGACGCTGCGCACCGCGTGGCCTGAGGGCGTGCCGCGCAAGATGGAAACGGCCGACGTGCCGTTCTTTCCCCAGACCGAGTTCCAGTGCGGGCCAGCCGCGATGGCGACAGTGATGTCGCGCACCGGCGCGGCGGTCACGCCCGAACTGCTGGCCGACCAGATCTATCTGCCGGCACGCCAGGGCAGCCTGCAGGTGGAGATGCTGGCCGCGCCGCGCCGCTGGGGCCGTGTCGGCTACCTGCTGGCGCCGCGCTTCGCGGACCTGCTGCGCGAAGTCGCGGCGGGCAACCCGGTCGTGGTGCTGCAGGACGTGGGAGATTTCTTCACGCAGTGGCATTACGCGGTGATCACCGGCTTCGACTACGAGCGCGGCGACCTGTACCTCCGGTCCGGCACCGAACCGCGCCGGGTGATGCCCTTCACGGCCTTCGAGCGCACCTGGATCAAGGGCGGTTACTGGGCCATGGTGGTGACAGCGCCCGACCGCATTCCGGCCTCCGCCACCGAACCTGGCTGGATCCACGCAGTCGTCGGCCTCGAGCGCGGCGGCGACCGCGAAGCCACGATCGCCGGCTACCGCGCCGCCCTTGATCGCTGGCCCGACAACCTGCCCGCCGCGATCGGTCTGGCCAACCAGCACCACGGGCGCGGGGCGCTCATCGAAGCGGCGCTGGTCCTGCGCAAGGCCCTGCAGCGCCATCCGCAATCCACCGTCGTCATGAACAACCTGGCGCAGACGCTGACAGACCAGGGGCGGCACGGCGAAGCCCTGTTGCAGGTCGAAGCTGCATTGAAGCAGCCGGGTCCGTTCGAAAGCGAAGTGCAGGCCACCCGGCAACTGATCCTCGGTCGCCTGGCACAGTAGATTTCCGGCGGCCGCCGGAGGGCCTCGGTACCGCGCGGCCCACGCTGACGCTGACTCGGCCCGCAGCGTCCACCGCGCAAGCCTGCCCTCACCCCTGTCTGCTAGCCTTGCGCATGGAACTGGAACTCAACACCCAACCCGTCACCGGACCGGTCCGCGCTGCGGCCACACTGGTCATGTTGCGCGACGCCCCGGGCGGGCTCGAGGTGTTCCTGATCAAGCGGCATGGCCTGTCGGACGTGCTCGGCGGCGCCTATGTCTTCCCCGGTGGCAAAGTCGACAGCGGCGATGCCGAAATCGACATGCAGGCCCATCTCGACCAGCCGCCTGAGCTGCTGCATCACCTGCTCGGTGAGCCGGAGCTGGAGCCGCTGGCGGCGGCCGGTCTGTACGTGGCGGTCCTGCGCGAAGCTTTCGAGGAGACCGGCGTGCTCTACGCCAGCGGCGCCGACACACCTGTCGCAAAGCAGGCCACGGGGCTACTGCGCGAGGGCCGCGCTTTCGATGAGGTCATCGCGATGTTGGCGCTGCGCCTGCAGGCCAGCGAGCTGACGCCGTGGTCGCGCTGGATCACGCCGCGGGTGCCCTCTCACCAGCAGAAACGATTCGACACCCGATTCTTCGTGGCTGCGGTGCCGGGCGGCCAGGAGGCCACGCACGACAACCACGAAGCGACGGAAAGTGTCTGGCTGGCACCGCGCCTCGCGCTCCAGCAGTACTGGGACCGCGCGATCCAGCTGGCGCCGCCACAGATCATGAGCCTGGCGCACCTCAGTCGGCACCGCAGCGTCGCCAGCGTGCTGGCCCAGGCCAGGTCGCGGCGCCCGCCCCTGATCCAGCCGGAACCCGTCGACCATGACGGCATGCGTGTGCTGTGCTATCCGGGCGACCCAGGACACTCGGTCCGTGAACGCGCCTTGCCCGGTCCAACCCGGCTGCAGTTGCGCGACCGACGCTTCGAACCCGTCGACGGCTTCGAAGCGCTGTTCAGCCAGGAAGTGCCGGAGCCGGACTACAACAGCAAGAGCAGCCGGCTTTCGCCCGGCACTTGACACGGTCCGCAGACTGGCGACTTGCCAGCCGGGCCACGCGCTACAAAGACAGGTATCGGACCTCCGCGGTTCGCGAATCGTCAGAACATTGTCCAGCGTGCCCGGCTGCATCCCTCGGCGACTGCCGCGTCCCACGTTTTGCCAGGTTTTTTCCTGACAGGCCGTCTGCAAGTCCGGCGCCTATTCTGTTCTCAACGACAACGTTGGAGACGATCATGAACCCGCTTTTCCTTCGCATCCTGGTGGCAGTGGCCTTTACGGCCACATCGTCGATGCAGGTCGCCGCGGCGCCGCTCTCCGATATCGAGGCGAACGAGGTCCGGGCCGTGATCGTCACCCAGTTGCAGGCATTCGCGCAAGACGATGCCGACAGTGCGTTCGCCACCGCCACGCCGGGCGTGCGCGCAGCGATCGGCAATCCGGGTCGCTTCCTCGCGATGGTGCGGGGTGAATACCCGATGGTCTACCGGCCCGCGTCGGTCTCTTTCCTCAAGCCCGAAGAAGAGTCGGGCACTGTGATGCAGCTGGTCCAGATCACGGACCGCGACGACAAGGCATGGCTCGCACTGTTCGCGCTTGAACGGCAACCCGATTCGAGCTGGCGGATCAGCGGATGCATCGTGACGGCGAATCCCTGGCGTTCCGCGTAAGTCGTAAACCCGACGCGCAACATCAGGCGCAAAAAAACCGGGCCGAGGCCCGGTTTTTTATGTGACAGCTCGACTTAGTTGCGGTCAGCACGAGCGCGGCGCATGGAGCGCTTGCTGCCGGTGCCCATGTCAGTGCCGGAACCGGCGCTGGTAGAGCCCATCGCCGTTCCCGACGTGCTGCCCGAGGACATGCTGCCAGCGGTGCTGCCCGAATTCATTGGGGCGGTATTGGTCGAACCGCTCATGGTGCTGCCGCTCGACATGCCCGAGCCGGTTGCAGTGGTGCCGGAGCCGCCCGGGGTACCGGTCGTGCCCATCGGGGTGCCCTGCGTGCTTTGCTGGCCAGCGCCAGTGG
>JAJAZH010000224.1 GCA_026785815.1 Ramlibacter sp.
ATCAAGGCCCGCGGCCAGCTGGTCTGCGGCGTCAACACCGGACTGGCCGGGTTCTCGCAAGCCGACAGCGCCGGCAACTGGTCGGGGCTGGACGTCGATATCTGCCGCGCAATCGCGGCCAGCCTGCTGGGCGACCCGGCCAAGGTGAAGTGGGTGCCGCTGTCGGCCCAGCAGCGCTTCACGGCGCTGCAGTCGGGCGAGATCGACGTGCTGTCGCGCAACACCACCTGGACCCTGACCCGCGACGTCTCGCTCGGGCTCAATTTTACCGGCGTCACCTACTACGACGGCCAGGGCTTCATGGTGCCGGTCAAGAGCAAGATCAAGAACGCCAAGCAGCTCAAGAACGCCACCGTCTGCGTTCAGTCGGGCACCACCACCGAGAAGAACCTCACCGACTTCTCGCGTGCCAACAACCTCGGGATCAAGCCGATCGTGTTCGAGAAGCTGGAAGCGACCAACGCGGCTTACTTCTCGGAGCGCTGCCAGGCCTACACCACCGATGCCTCAGGCCTGGCCTCGATCCGCAACAAGGAAGCCAAGACACCGGCTGACCACCTGATCCTGCCGGACCTGATCTCCAAGGAACCGCTCGGCCCGGCGGTGCGGCGCGGCGACGATGAGTTCTTCGCCATCGCCAAGTGGGTCGTGTTCGGCCTGATCGAGGCCGAGGACTATGGCGTCACCCAGGCCAATGTCGAAGCCATGCAGCGTGACAGCAAGGACCCGGTCGTGGGCCGCCTGCTGGGCACCACCGAGGACACCGGCAAGCTGCTGGGCCTGGACAAGGACTGGCTGGTGCGGGCCCTCAAGGCGACCGGCAACTACGGCGAAATCTTCGAGCGCAACGTCGGCCCCAAGAGCCCGCTCGGCCTGCCGCGCGGCAGCAACAACCTCTGGTCCAAGGGCGGCCTGATCTACGCACCTCCAGTGCGCTGATGGCGGAGCCGATTCCCGCGCGCCGGGCGCCGCGCGCCCGCGTGCGCAGCCTGTCCTGGAGCAGCCCGCGGCTGCGCGCGCAGGTGTACCAGGTCGGTGCGGTGCTGGTCTTGGTGCTGGCGATCGGCTTTCTGGCCGCCAGCACGCTGCAGAACATGCGGGCGCGAGGGATCCAGAGCGGCTTCGACTTCCTGCTGCAGCCCGCCGGCTTCGACATCGGCGAAGGCTGGCTGCGCTACGAATCGATCGACCCGTACTGGAAGGCGTTCCTGGTGGGACTGGTCAACACGCTGAGGGTGGCCGTCATCGGCTGCGTCCTGACGACGGTGCTGGGGACCCTGCTGGGGATCGGGCGCTTCTCGCGCAACGCACTGGTGCGCGGCCTGTGCTACGGCTACGTCGAACTGTTCCGCAACGTGCCGGTGCTGCTGCAGTTGCTGATGTGGTACCTGATCTTTACCGAGTACCTGCCGCTGCCGGCGGATGCGGTGACCCTGGGCGAGGTGTTCTTCGTCAGCAAGAACGGCCTGTCGTTCCCGTTGCTGGTCTGGCAGCCGGGCTACTGGCTGGCGCTGGCCGGACTGGTGCTGGGGATCGGCGCGGCGTATGCCTATGTCCGGCTGGCCCGGGCGCGCTTCGATCGGACCGGCGTCGCGCGGCCGGTCGCGGCGGTCGCCCTGCTGCTGATCGTCGGCCTGCCGGCGCTCGGATTGCTGGTGGGCGGCGATCCGCTGCAGTTCGACTACCCGTTCCGCAGCGAGATCCAGATCGAGGGCGGCAGCGCGCTCAGTCCCGAGTACCTCACCGTCCTGGTCGGGCTGGTGCTGTACACGGCAGCCTATGTCGCCGAGGTGGTGCGCGCGGGCATCGCTTCGGTCGCGCTCGGCCAGCACGAAGCCGCGGCCGCGCTCGGCCTGCCCCGCAGCCGGTCGCTGCGCCTGGTCGTGCTGCCGCAGGCCCTGCGGCTGATGATTCCGCCGCTGACCAACCAGTACCTCAACCTCACCAAGAATTCGTCGCTGGCGGTGGCGGTGGGTTATCCCGACATCGTCTCCATCGCCAACACGTCGCTCAACCAGACCGGGCGCGCGGTCGAATGCATCGCGGTGATCATGGCGGTCTACCTGACGCTCTCGCTCAGCACCTCCGCGTTGATGAACTGGTTCAACCGGCGTGCGGCCCTGAAGGAAAGGTAAGCGGCGCATGGACGACAGCTTTCGCCCGATCGCCGCCCGGCCGCCGCCGGTGCGCGTGGTTGGCCGCCTCGCTTGGCTGCGCCGCAACCTGTTCGCGAGTCTGCCGAATGCGCTGGCGACCGTGCTGCTGCTGTCCCTGCTGGCATGGCTGGCGGCCAAGGGCCTGGACTGGGGCGTGTTGCAGGCGGTGTTCGCGCCCGACGCCGACCGCTGCCAGGCCGCGCGCGGGCTGGGCGCGTGCTGGGGCGTGGTGGTCGAAAAGGGCACCTTCATCCTGCTGGGCCGCTATCCGCAGGCCCAGGTGTGGCGACCGCTGGTGGCCACGCTGTGCCTGCTGGCGCCGGTGCTGGCCAGTTGCAATCCACGCTTCTGGAAACCCTGGCTGCCGTTGCTGTGGGTCGCCGGCCTGGGCATCTTCTATGTGCTGATGGCGGGTGGCATGCTGGGCCTGGCCCCGGTGCCGACCGACCAGTGGGGGGGACTGCCGCTCACCATCCTGCTGAGCGTGGTGTCGATGACGCTGGCCTTCCCGATCGCGGTGCTGGTGGCGCTGGGCCGACGCTCGAATCTGCCGGCGATCCGCACCCTGTGCATCGTCTACATCGAGCTGATCCGCGGCGTGCCGCTGATCTCGGTGCTGTTCATGGCCTCGTTCATGTTGCCGCTGTTCATGCCGGTGGGCAAGTCGCCGGACGTGCTGATCCGCGTCATCGTCGGCATCACGCTGTTTGCCGCCGCCTACATGGCCGAGATCGTGCGGGGCGGCTTGCAGACCATCGGCCGCGGCCAGGTCGAGGCGGCCGAGAGCATCGGCCTGACCTGGTGGCAGGGACAGCGCAAGATCGTGCTGCCCCAGGCGCTGGCCGCCGTGGTGCCGAGCATCATGAACAACTTCATCGCGCTGTTCAAGGACACCTCGCTGGTGACCATCGTGTCGCTCTACGAGTTGACCGGCGCCCTGTCGCTGGCGCTGGGTTCGGACCCGAACTGGCGGCCGTTCAAGATCGAAGCCTACGTCTTCATCGCCGCCATCTATTTCGCCTGCTGCTTCGCCATGTCCCGCTACAGCCTGCGGGTCGAACGGCGGCTGGACCGCAGCCGGCTGCGCTGAGCGCGCCCCACAAGGACACCATGAGCGAGCCTGTCATCCACTTCGAGCGCGTCAACAAATGGTACGGCGACGCCTTCCACGTGCTGCGCGACATCGACCTGTCGGTGGCGGCAGGGGAGCGGATCGTGGTCTGCGGTCCTTCCGGCTCCGGCAAGTCGACGCTGGTGCGCTGCATCAATGCGCTGGAGGATTACCAGGAAGGCAAGCTCACGGTGGCCGGCCTCCTGCTCGGCGACAACGTGAAGGCGATCGAAGCGGTGCGGCGCCAGGTCGGCATGGTGTTCCAGCAGTTCAACCTGTTCCCGCACCTGACCGTGCTCGACAACCTGATCTTGGCGCCGACCTGGGTCGCCGGCCTGCCGCGCAAGGAAGCAGTGGAACGGGCGATGGCACAACTGGAGCGGGTGCGGATCGCGGAGCAGGCCCACAAATTTCCGCTGCAACTGTCCGGCGGCCAGCAGCAGCGCGTCGCGATGGCGCGGGCGCTGTGCCTGACGCCCAGGATCATGGTATTCGACGAGCCGACGTCGGCGCTCGATCCCGAGATGATCAAGGA
>JAJAZH010000225.1 GCA_026785815.1 Ramlibacter sp.
ACCCGGAGCAATCGCCCTACGAGGTCTTCACGCTGGTGGACCAGGCGGTCGAGGCCGCCAAGCGCGACCCGGCCACCCAGGCCCAGGCCAACTTCGTCAACGCCTGCTTGCGCCGCTTCCTGCGCGAGCGTGCAGCGCTGGTCAGCGCCAGCGAGCGCGACCCGGTGGCGCGCTGGAACCATCCGCGCTGGTGGATCGACCGGCTCCGGGCCGATCATCCGCAGCATTGGGAGCAGATCCTGCGCGCCAGCAACTCGCAGGCCCCGATGACCTTGCGCGTGGCCGAACGCAAAGTCCCGCGCGCGCAGTGGCTGCAGACTCTGGCGGCGGCGGACATCGGCGCGACCGCCGTCGGCGCTTGCGGAGTCATCCTGCAGCAGCCGCGCCCGGTGCACGCGATTCCAGGCTTCGATGAGGGGCTGGTATCGGTGCAGGATGCGGCCGCGCAGTTGGCCGCGCCGCTGTTGCTCGATGGCCTCGGTCGCGGCTCAGCGCCGCTGCGTGTGCTGGATGCCTGCGCCGCGCCCGGCGGCAAGACCGCGCATTTGCTGGAGCTCGGCGGCATAGCGGTCACTGCGCTCGATATCGATGCGGCGCGCTGCGAGCGGATTCATGACACGTTGCGGCGGATCGGGCTGCAGGCTCGGGTCGTCGTTGCCGATGCCGCGCGGCCCTCGACGTGGTGGGACGGCGTGCCGTTCGACGCGATCCTGCTGGATGCGCCTTGCACCGCCTCGGGCATCGTCCGGCGCCATCCGGACGTGCGCTGGCTGCGGCGCGAAAGCGACATCGCCCAACTGGCGCAGCAGCAGGCACGCCTGCTGGCTGCGCTCTGGCCTCTGGTGGCGCCCGGCGGCCGGCTGCTGTATTGCACCTGTTCGGTGTTTCGGGCCGAAGGCGAGGCCCAGATGCAAACGTTTCTTGCGCACAACAGAGACGCCGTTTTGCAGCCGTCGCCAGGCCATTTGCTGCCCCAAAGCAGGGCAAACGGCAACCGCGTCCCGGACAATCCAGAGAGTGACCAAGACGGCTTTTTTTACGCCTTGCTTCAGAAAAAATCCTCCTCTGTTGCGCCTGCTTCGCCACCGGTTTGACCGGGCGGTGCGGCACTTGGCCGCCTGCCTGCTGCTGACACTGGCGCCCGCCCTCCCGGCGCTGGCCGAGGGGCCCGCCGCGGAGCTGACCCAGTTCCAGCTGGAACGAAATGAAGACGGCCTGTTGCTGTCGGCCGCCGTGCGCTTCGACCTGCCGCAGGTGATCGAGGAGGCGCTGCAAAAGGGCATCCCGATGTACTTCGTGGCCGAGGCGGTGCTGTTCCGGGACCGCTGGTACTGGTACGACCGCGCCGTCTCGCAAGTCCGGCGTCACATGCGGCTGTCCTACCAGCCGTTGACCCGGCGCTGGCGGCTGACGATCTCGCCCACTGTCATCGGCAATTCGGCGGTGGCGCTGGGCCAGAGCTTCGACAGCCAGGAGGAGGCGCTGGCGGCGGTGCAGCGGGTGTCGCGCTGGAAGATCGCGGAGGCAGCCGATCTTCAGCCGGACGAGCGCTACAACGTCGATTTCCGCTTCCGGCTCGACGTTTCGCAGTTGCCGCGCCCATTCCAGATCGGCGCGGTCGGCCAGGCCGACTGGAATATCTCGGTGATCCGCAACCAGCGGCTGACACTCGACGCCCTGCGCTAGCCGCGGCCGCCATGTCGAACCCAGACGCGCTTCACCCCTCGCAGCGGACCTCCGCCGCCTTCCGCTGGGCCATCTTCGCCGGCGCGATGGTGATGGTGGCGATCGGCATCGTGCTGCTGTTCCTGTTGACGCAGGCGACCAACAACCGCGAACTGTACGAGAGCAATTACGGGCGCCTGTTCGCCATCAACGTGGTGGTCGCCACGTTCCTGCTGCTGGTGATCGCGTGGATCGTCGTGCGGCTGGCGTCGCGGCTGCGGCGGGGCCGCTTCGGCAGCCGGCTGCTGGTGAAGCTGGCGGCGATCTTCGCGCTGGTCGGGTTTGCGCCGGGCATGCTGATCTATGTCGTGTCCTACCAGTTCGTGTCGCGCTCGATCGAAAGCTGGTTCGACGTGAAAGTGGAAGGCGCGCTCGATGCCGGCCTGAGCCTGGGCCGGGCCACGCTCGACACCCTGGCCAACGACCTTGCCAACAAGACTCGCGCCGCCGCGACCCAGCTGGGCGACACCTCGGATGCCGCCGCCGGCCTGACGCTGGAGCGGATCCGCGACCAGCTCTCCGCCAACGACGCCATCTTGTGGAGCAGCAGCGGCCAGCTGGTGGCCAGCGCCGGTCAGTCGCGCTTCCAGCTCAACCCGGAGCGGCCGAGCTCGCAGCAGCTGCGCAACACCCGCTCCCAGCGCTCGGTGGCGATCATCGAAGGGCTGGACGAACCGGGGCTGACGTCGGCCTCCGTCGCCCGGATCAAGGCAATGGCGGTGGTGACGCCCTCGGGCGTTGGCTTGCTGGTCGAGCCCCGTTTCCTGCAGGTCACCCAGACCCTGCCGCCGACATTGGTGGCCAATGCCGTCGCGGTGCAGGAGGCGAACCGCGAGTATCAGGAGCGGGCGCTGGGCCGCCAGGGCCTCCGGCGGATGTACATCGGCACCCTGACGCTCAGCTTGTTCCTGGCCATCTTCGGCGCCGTGCTGCTGGCCATCCTGCTCGGCAACCAGCTGGCCAAGCCGCTGCTGCTGCTGGCCGCTGGCGTGCGCGAGGTGGCGGCCGGCGACCTCAGCCCGAAACCGGTCCTGATGGGCAAGGACGAACTCGGCGGCCTGACCCGCTCGTTCGCCGAAATGACCCAGCAGCTCGCCGATGCGCGCGATGCGGTCGACCGCAGCATGGGGCAGGTCAGCGCGGCGCGGGCCAACCTTCAGACCATCCTGGACACCCTGACGGCCGGCGTCATCGTGCTGGACGGCGACGGCCGGATCCTGACCTCGAACCCGGGCGCGACGCGGATCCTGCGGGTGCCGCTGGCAGCGCATGAGGGCGACCTGTTGTCGGGCTTCGCAGGGCTGGAGCAGTTCGGCGCCGGCGTGCAGTCGCAGTTCGACGACTTCCTCTCCGAGAGCAAGCAGCACGGGCTGGACCACTGGCAGCAGTCGTACGAGCTCAATGCGGCGCAGGCCGGCTCGCCGCTGCACGCGATCACCGTGGTCGCCCGGGGCGCCGAGATGCCGCGCAATGCGGCGGGCCAGGCACCGCGCCTGCTGGTGTTCGACGACATCTCCGAAATCGTGTCGGCGCAGCGGGCCCAGGCCTGGGGCGAAGTGGCGCGGCGGCTGGCGCACGAGATCAAGAATCCGTTGACGCCGATCCAGCTGTCGGCCGAGCGGCTGGAGATGAAACTGGCGGGCAAGGTCTCCGAGCCCGAGCGCAGCCTGCTGGCGAAGTCGGTGCGGACCATCGTCGACCAGGTCGACGCGATGAAGCGGCTGGTCAACGAGTTCCGTGACTACGCCCGACTGCCTGCCGCCGAGCTCAAGGCGCTGGACCTGAATGCGCTGGTGGGCGACGTGTTGCAGCTGTACACGCGGGAGGGCAGCGAGCGCATCGATGCCGCCAGCCAGGTGCCGATCCGGATGGAACTCGATGCCGACAGCCCGAAGATCCTGGGCGATGCGCAGCAGTTGCGGCAGGTGATCCACAACCTGCTGCAGAACGCGCAGGACGCAACCGAGACCTCGGCCACGCGCGAGGTGACGATCCGCACGCAGTGGAACGCCCCGGCCCGGCGGGTGCGGCTGATCGTGCAGGACAGCGGACCCGGTTTCCCGGAACACATCCTCAAACGCGCCTTCGAACCGTACGTGACGACCAAGGCCAAGGGCACCGGGCTCGGGCTGGCGGTGGTCAAAAAGATCGCCGACGAACACGCTGCCCGCATCGACCTGAAGAACCGGCTGGTGGACGATGTTGTGGTGGGGGCCCAAGTGTCGCTATCATTCGCGGTTGCGGCCTAGCAACAGTGCTCCAAGGCCGCAGGGGGCGCGCAACGAATCATGGCAAACATACTGGTGGTCGACGACGAGCTCGGAATCCGCGATTTGCTCTCGGAAATCCTTAACGACGAGGGCCACAACGTCGAGCTGGCCGAGAACGCCGCGCAGGCGCGTGCCGCTCGCGCGCGAATGCGGCCAGACCTGGTGCTGCTGGACATCTGGATGCCGGACACCGACGGTGTCACGCTGCTCAAGGAGTGGTCGACCACCGGGATGCTGACGATGCCGGTGATCATGATGAGCGGCCACGCCACCATCGAGACCGCGGTGGAGGCCACCAAGATCGGGGCGCAGGCATTCCTGGAAAAGCCGATCACTTTGCAAAAGCTGCTGAAGGCCGTGGAAGCGGGCCTGACGCGCAACAGCGTCGGCGCGGCGCGCAAGCCGGGCAGCGCGATGGCGGCGCCGGTGGTCGAGCTCACCGTGGAATCGGCGATGACCGGCGGGCTGAACCTGCCGGCACCGGTGGAGCTTGGACCGCAAGCGCGCCAGCTGTTCGAACTCGACAAGCCGCTGCGCGATGCGCGCGACGAATTCGAGAAGTCGTACTTCGAATTCCACCTGGCCAAGGAAGGCGGCTCGATGACGCGTGTGGCCGAGAAAACCGGACTGGAGCGCACCCATCTTTATCGCAAGCTCAAGCAGCTCGGCGTCGACCTGTCACGCGGCAAGCGGGGAAGCGTCTGATCGATGAAGCTCGCTCGCTCACTGGGCGCGTTGCCCCCGAGCGGGCGTGAGCTTCCTGAAGGCGGCGCGCCTTTGGAGGCTGCTATAATTTCCGGCTTGGCCCGGTAGCTCAGTTGGTAGAGCAGCGGATTGAAAATCCGCGTGTCGGTGGTTCGATTCCGCCCCAGGCCACCAGTGTTCATGCGCCTCCGCACCCTGTTTGGGTTCGGAGGCGTTTCTACAATCGCGTTCTATTTTCTACAAAAGGGGATGGCGCATGCCGATTGACTGGGCCGCAGCGGCGAAGTGGCTAGCTCCGAAGGCGCTTGATCTCGCAAGGGAGAATTTGAGAGAGCGCGAGGCAAGGGATCTCCAGGACGGACGGAATGATCACGCGGGAGCGGCAGCCACCGAGATCGTTAGGATGGTACTTAGTGGCTACACCACCGCCGATGTGAGCCTCTCGAACTTGATCGAAGAGTTCGAAGGACTGCTGGGGAGGGGAGCG
>JAJAZH010000226.1 GCA_026785815.1 Ramlibacter sp.
CCAGCGCGGTTTTGCAACCCGGCGCCGAGCTCCTTACGAAAGCCGGGCCAGTGGCAGATTGAGCAGCAGGTTTTGCGGCTTGAGTTTGAGGCGGTGGTCAGCGTCCATGGCCATCGCCAGGTAGACCGGCCGGCCGGCGATTTCGGGGCGCATCACAGAAGGCTCGTCGAACGCCAGCCGGAACAGGCACAGCATCCGCGCCATCCGCTCCTCGCTCACGTCCTGCCCCTGGTACAGGTCGTTGAGCACGCCGCTGGCCTGGGCATCGAGGCCGACGTGCCAGACCCACTGGTCGTCGTCGATCTCGCGCTCGGTGACGATGCGCACGCCGCTGCCCAGGAAATGCCGGACCCAGCGCTCCAGCACCGAGCAGAGCGCGTCGAGCGCCGGCTGGCCGTGGTTCAGGCTGATCACGAGGTCATGGCTTTCGTCGCGCTCCCAGTACACACCGGCGTTGGCGTCGCTCAGCACGTCGAGCTCCGCGGTACGCAGGACGGCGCCGCCCTGCTTGAGCAGTTCGCCGATCGAGCCGAAGTTGCCGGCGATCGCATGCCGCTCGACGGTCTCGTCGTCGGCTGCCATCACCTGGCCGTCTTCCAGCACGCTGACCTTCTGGGTGCGAAACAGCATCTCGGCCGCGCGCGCCTGGATCGCGGTCGCGTCGGCGCCCAGGATGTGGCGCACCAGGATCTGCGTCAGCTGCTGCACCAGCAGCGGCGGCACGTCGACGCCGTCGCCGCGAAACAGCTGCAGGTAGCTGCCTTCCAGCGTGGGCAGCGCCAGCAGCCGCTGGCGAAAGCGCAGCCAGACGGTGTAGTTGGCGCGCGCGTCCTCGTCGCTCACCGCCGCCAGCTGCTGCGGGCTGACCGGTGCCCGTGGCTGGTCGAGCAAGGCGTGGTGCAGAGCGATCTCGCCGGCGCAGGATTCCGGCACCGGCGCCAGTTCCGGCCGCTCCAGCAGGCTGCGAATGAAGGCGTCGGTGACCGTGAGGTGGCCGTCCGCGGTCTGCTCCAGCAGGTGGTAGCCGCACTGGCGCCAGTAGTCGTGCATGAGGTGTCCGTTCACTGAGGGGCCGCCGGGCGTGCCGGTCCGGCCAGGTCTTATGAGCGGATCTCTCCCTGGCCCAGCACCACCCACTTGAGGGACGTCAGCCCCTCCAGTCCGACCGGCCCGCGGGCGTGGAACTTGTCGGTGCTGATGCCGATTTCGGCGCCGAGGCCGTATTCGAAGCCGTCCGCGAAGCGGGTGCTGGCATTGACCATCACGCTGGCCGAATCCACTTCGCGCAGGAAGCGCTGGGCGTGGACGTGGTCGGTGGTGAGGATGGCATCGGTGTGGTGGCTGGAGTAGCGGTTGATGTGCGCGATGGCTTCGTCGACGCCTTCGACCAGCTTGATGCTGATGACCGGAGCCAGGTATTCCTCGGACCAGTCCTGCTCGGTGGCGTCCCTGAGCAGGGCTTCGACCGGCGCAGCCCGAGCGGACGAGAGAATGGCCTTGGCCTGCGCATCGCAGCGCATCTCGACGCCCTTGGCGGCAAAGATCGCGCCGATCATCGGCAGGAACTGCGAGGCCACGCCGCGTGCCACCAGCAGGCTCTCGCTGGCGTTGCAGGGGCTGTACTTCTGGGTCTTGGCGTTGTCGGCGATCCGCACCGCCATGTCGAGGTCGCACGGATCGTCGACATACACGTGGCAGTTGCCGTCCAGGTGCTTGATCACCGGGACCTTGGCATCGCGGCTGATGCGCTCGATCAGGCCCTTGCCGCCGCGCGGGATGATCACGTCGACGTACTGCGGCATCGCGATCAGCTGGCCAACGGCCTCGCGGTCGGTGGTTTGCACCAGCTGGACGGCCTCGGCCGGCAGGCCGCTGTCAACCAGGGCCTGCTGCACTAGCTGCGCCAGCGCCTTGTTGGACTCGATCGCTTCCGAGCCGCCACGCAGGATACAGGCGTTGCCGCTCTTGATCGACAGGCTGGCGGCCTCGATGGTGACGTTGGGCCGGCTCTCGAAGATCATGCCGAACACGCCCAGCGGAACCCGCATCTGGCCGACCCGGATGCCGCTCGGCTGCTGGCGCAGGCCCGAGATCTCGCCGATCAATTCAGGCATGGCGGCAAGCTGCTCGCAGCCCAGCGCCACGGTCTCGAGGATCCGGGACGTCAGCTTGAGCCGGTCCAGCATTGGCGCCGCCAGCCCGGAGGCGGTTGCGCGCTCCAGGTCTTTCGCGTTGGCGGCTTGCAGCGCTTTGCCGTCGGCGCGCAGCAATTCGGCCAGCCGGCGCAGCGCCCGGTTCTTGGTCGCCGCATCGGCCCGCGCCATCCGGACCGCGGCGATGCGAGCCTGCAGCCCCAGCGTCTGAACGTACTCGGAAATATTCAGGGCGGTCATGCGTGCATTTTACGGGCCGGCGCCGCTGGCTGCAGCGCGCACTCGCGGCACAGCGACAGCGCCAGCCGGTGCAGCGCCTGCCAGCCATCGGTCGGCCAGTCGGGCGCCTTCAGGCCCTTGACGATGCCGTCGACCAGGTGCGCCGAGTGCAGCAGGTTGTCCAGCATGGTCGAGGTCAGGCGCGGCAGCACCCGCTCGAACAGCCGCTCCTTCAGGCCCCAGATCCGCTGCTCGCGCAGCGCCATCGGCAGCGGACGCCCGGCAGCGATCGCATCCTTGACCCGCTTGAGGGCGCGGATGTCCTCGGCCAGCGTGTAGTGCACCAGCACCGCGGCCTCGCCTTCGGCCTGCAGCCCGTCGAGCATGCGCTGGACGCGCGCCGCCTGTCCGCCCAGCACCGCTTCGGACAGCTTGAAGACGTCGTAGCGCGCGACATTGAGGACCGCGCTTTCGACCTGGTCGAAACTCAGCACACCGGCTTTTCCATCGGCCGCTTCGCCGGCGGCGGCCGCCGGATACAGCAGCGCCAGCTTCTGGATCTCCTGGTGCGCGGCCAGCAGGTTGCCCTCGACCCGGTCGGCGAAGAATTGCAGCGTGCGCTGGCCTTCCTCGCCGCTGGCCACGCGCTGGCCCTGGTGCTGCAGCCGCTGGGCGATCCACTGCGTCAGCGCGGCGCGCTCCACCGGCTCGACCTGCAGCGTGACGCCGAAGTTGTCCAGCGCGCTGAACCAGGCCCCGCCGCGGGTCATCTTGTCCAGCTTTGGCAGCAGCACCAGCGTCAGCGTCGAGTCGTTGCCCTGCGCGCCTTCGGCCAGTTGCTGCAAGGCGGGGCTGCCTTCCTTGCCCGGCTTGCCGGACGGGATCCGGATCTCGACGATCTGTTTGTCGGCGAACAGGCTGAGGCTGCCGCCGGCGGCCAGCACTTCGCTCCAGTCGAAGTGGGCGCCGGCCACGGTGTGGACGGTTCTTTCGCTGTAGCCTTGCGCGCGCGCCGTGGCGCGGATCGCGTCAGCCGCTTCCTGGATCAGCAGCGGCTCGTCACCGTGCAGGGTGTAGAGAGAGCGCAGCCCTTTTTGCAGGTGCGGGGTCAGCTGGGAAGCGGCAAGCTGCATCCGGACAGTTTAAACAGTGTCCGCCGATTGCCGTCACGCTGACTCACGCGGCCTCCAGGCTGCCGCTAGCGACCGGCGCTTTGGGATTGAGCGTTGCCGAGGCCATCCTGGCGCGCACGACCCGGGCAAAGGTATCGACGGCCCGGTCGATCAGGGCCGTGGAGATGGTCAGTGGCGGGGCGAATCGGATCACGGTTTGGTGTGTTTCCTTGGACAACACGCCGTTCTCGGCCAGCCGCTCGACCAGTTCGCGGGCGCTCGCGTGCGCGGGATCGATGTCGACGCCGACCCACAGTCCGCGTCCCCGAACGTCGCGGATCACCGGGCCTGCCAGTCGCTGCACGGCCCGCAGCCGCGCGATCAGGTAGTCGCCCATCTCGGCGCTGCGCGCTACCAGCCGTTCGTCCTGCAGCACCAGCAACGCTTCGAGCGCGACCGCGGCCGCCAGCGCATTGCCGCCGAAGGTGGAGCCGTGGCTGCCCGGATCGAACACGTCCATCACCGCGGCGTCCGCCAGGAATGCGCTGACCGGCAGCAGGCCACCGCCAAGCGCCTTGCCCAAGATCAGCGCATCGGGCCGGATGCCCTCGTGCTCGAACGCAAACAGCTTGCCGGTACGGCCGAGACCGGACTGCACTTCGTCCATCACCAGCAGGACGCGGTTCTGCGAGCACCAGTCACGCAGTTCGCGGAAAAAGCCTGGGGGCGGCAGGATCACGCCGGCTTCGCCCTGGATCGGCTCGACCAGCACCGCGCAGGTGTTGGCGCTGGTCGCCTCGCGCACGCTGGCGATGGCACCGAAATCGAAATGGCGAAAGCCCGGGGCAAACGGGCCGAAGCCGGCGCGGTAATCCGGCTCGCTGGAAAAGCCGACGATGGTGCTGGTGCGACCATGGAAATTCTGCCGCGCCACCAGGATCTCGGCCTGGCCGTCGGCAATTCCCTTGACGCGATGGCCCCAGCGGCGGGCGCACTTGATCGCCGTTTCCACCGCTTCGGCGCCGGTGTTCATCGGCAACGCCCGCTCGAACCCGGCCAGCGCGCAGAGCTGCTCCAGGAACGGGCCGAGCGTGGTCCCGTGATAGGCCCGCGAGGTGACTGCCACCCGTGCCAGTTGCCGATGCGCAGCGGCCACCAGCCGCGGATGCAGGTGGCCATGGCTGACGGCGGAATACGCACTCATCATGTCGATGTACTCGCGGCCCTCGACATCCCAGACCAGGCAGTCGAGCGCACGGTCGACCACCACCGGCACCGGCCGGTAGTTGCGGGCGCCGAAACGGGCTTCCTGTTCAATGAAACTGCGCGTGCGGGAGGGGGTCATGGCGGCTCCTGATGCTGAGCACCAGTCTAGGTCGCCGAGCGCTGCGGCGTTCGACGATCGGCATCCGTGGCGCAGCGGTTACAGCGCTGGCGCCGGCACTGGACTGCCGAAACGGAAGTCCCGTCAGCCGGGCGCTTAGCGCCGCGTCGGCCGCTTGCCCGCCAGCGGCAACGCGAAGCCGGCGAACTCCTTGACCGTCGCCAGCTCGATGTTGGTCACGATCTTCTCGATGCCGAGCGCGGGTTCGTCGAGCCAGGCGCTGATCAATGCGTGATAGTGGTTGAGGTCGGGACAGGCCATCCGCACCAGGTAGTCGTAGCGACCGCTGATGATGTAGCAGGCCGCCACCTCGGGCGCCGCCGCCAGCCGTTTCTCGAAGCGCTGCACCACGGCCTGGCGCTGGTCCTTGAGCGCGATCTCGGCGAAGACGCAGATCTGCTCGCCGAGCGCGGCGCGGTTGACCAGCGCCCGGTAGCCTTCGATCAGGCCCTGGCTCTCCAGCTTGCGGACCCGGTTCAGGGTGGCGCGGGCGGAAAGGTGAATCTCTTCGGACAGCGCCTGGACGCTGGCCCGACCGTCCTGCTGCAGCAGTTCCAGCAGCTTGAGGTCGGCGCGGTCGAGGTCCACTGCGGCGCGTTGTTGCTACAGCGTCTTGATGGCGGCCAGGCGTCGCATCAGCTGCTGCACGATGTCGGTCTGCATGTCGCGGTACAGCAGGTTCTCCTCAGCTTCCTTGGACAGCACCGCCGATTCGTTGAAGCTGATGTCGCGCTGTTGCAGCAGTTCGGTGTCCGCGATCAGCTCCTTGCCGGCGGGCGTGCGCAGCTTGAACTTGAAGCGCGTGCGCAGCTGGAACTCGCGCACCTGCCCCGACGCGTTGAGGCCGACCACCACTTTCTCGCGCTGGTCGGCCAGCACATCCAGCACCACCTGCGCGCGGTCGGCCGGAGTGACCTCGACATTGCCGTTGGAGGCGATGCTGCGCTTGAGCTCGTTGCCCAGCGACGACGTGTTGGCCGAACCGATGGCGATGGTGCGGAAGACGAAGTCCGGCGCCTGGCGCAGCTGGAAGCCGCAAGCGGCCAGCGCCAGCGGCATCAGCGTGGCGGCGGCGAGCAGGGTCCGGCGGCGCAGCCCCATCACACCACCACGTTCACGAGCCGGCCCGGCACCACGA
>JAJAZH010000227.1 GCA_026785815.1 Ramlibacter sp.
ACCAGAACCCGCGTCGCGCGCCGGGCCCGACCGGTCGCCCGGCGACGCCCATCCGCCTGGCGGCGATACAGCCCTGGTACGGCGCGCAGTGCGATTGCTGCGCGAGCCGTCGCGGGTTTCGCTCACCCTGCGCCAGAGCTATCGCCGCCGCGTCACGCTGCCCGCCGCGCAGGCCTTCGCCCGCCTGCGCGCGGTCAACCCGGCCCCGGCGAGCTTGTTCTTGAACGACGGCTCCGGCGAGCGGCTGTTCGGCGCCTCGCCCGACCTGCAGCTGGCGATCACTGCCGGTCGGATCCAGGCGTTTCCTGTGTGCGGAACCGTGGCCCGGCGTGCCGGCGCGGTGGGCGAGGCGCAATCGCTGCGCGAGCTGCTGAACGAAGAGGTCGATGCTGCGTCGCTTGCCGTCTGCACCGATGCGCTGCGCAACGATCTCGCTGCGCTGTGCGAACCCGGGTCGCTGCAACTGCGGGACCGGCGCCGTCCGATGTCGCTGGCGACGGTGGTGCATGCGGTCGATCGGCTGGAAGGTCGGCTGCGCCCGGGCTGCGATGCCTGGGACGCGATCGTCGCGACCGCCGCGCCGGTGATGGTGACGGGCACGCCGCGGGCCGCCGCCCTGGCGGCCATCGCGCAGCTCGAGGCCAGCCCGCGCGGCTGGTACGGCGGCCTGATGGTGCAGGTGGCCTCCAACGGCGATGCGCTGGCCGGCACCATCCTGCGCGCGGCTGCGGTCAGCAACGGGGTCGCCGAGGTGCGCACCGGGGGCGACCTGATGGTCGATTCTTCGCCCGAGCGCGAGGAGCAGGAGTCGCGGCTGAAGACGCTGTCGGTCTGGCGGGCCTTCGGGCTGGAGCCGGAACCGGAGCCGGCTGGAGTGGATGCTGTCGCGGTCGGTGGGCCCGGCGCCCTGCGGTTGCTGGACCACGGCGACCCGTTCGGTCAGTCTGTGCGCGACTGCGTCCTGGGACTGGGGATCGGGCTGAGCGACGCTGCGACGACAACGCTGGCCATCGGCGCCGGCGCGGCGTCAGGTGCGACGGCAGGGCTGGTGGCCATCGGCGACGCCGCCTACGAGGTGCTGGCGCACAACGGCTTTGCAGTCGAACGCCAGGCGCCGGAACATGGCAGGACGCTGCTCGCGACGGCCACGCCACAGGCGCCATGGCGCAGCAGCGGGCCGTTCATCGTTGCGCGCTATGCCGGCTACCGGCTGGCCAACGCCAGCATGCCGGGGGGATGGGAAACCTGGGCCGTCGATGGGAACGATGCGCCGCTGATCCTGGTGGAACGCGGCCGGCGGATCGCCTGCCTGCTGTTTCGCCCCGATTCGCTGCTGTGCGAGCCGCAGGCGCTCAGCGCGTTGCGCGCTTCAATTTCGCTGGCGGGTTCGAATGCGCAGTAAGCGCCGCGGCGCACGGGCTTGCTGCGCGACCTTGCTCGCTGCGCAACTGTGATCGCTGCGCAGCACGTCGGGAATCAGCCGCCCTTGTGCGGACGCTTGCCCGGATTCTTCTTGCTGCGCGTGGCCTTGCCGCGCTCGAGGCTGACTTTCTGGCCGCCGCCATTGCGCCGCAGGCTGACGCCGGCGATCGGTTTCACGGCGGGAGTGCTCTTGCGGTCGGCTTCGGTAACGATCTTGTTGCCCATGGGGTACTCCGGAAACGGGATTGGTGACAACCCTCTATTAGGCCACAGCGGGCGCACAGCCCATCAAGGGCGATTGAGTGACCCGCTGCAACGGCTGTTGAGTCACCTGCGTCAAGGGCAGATCAGCAGCCCGCCCTGCTGGGTGCAGGGCCCCCGGGGGCCGAGCAGCACCGGCCCTTGCAAGTTGTAGCGGGCGCCGGCGCTGTCCCAGCAGCCGGTGGCGTCGCAGGTGGTGAGGACGGCGGGGCCGGGGAAGATGGGCGGAGCGGGCGGCGCGGCCAGCGGGCCGATCGCGGGCGCCGGCTGCGCCAGCATGGGCGTCGGCCGCAAGCGGATCGGCTCGACTGCAAGTGCCGGCGGCTGCACCCGGTTCTTCGGGGCCGATCCCGCCGCCGCCCGTTCGGTCCGCAGGACCGGTTGGCCCGGGCTGTCTTCGGGAATCGAGACCCCCAGGCACAGGAGCGCGGCATGCCGCCGGACCGTCGTCAGCCGATCGCGCGGACCGCCAGCCGCCAGCACGGCCTCGAGCTGCAGGCGAGCCGTGGCGCATTCGGGCGTTTTCATCAGGTCGGCATTGCCTTGGGCGAGCGCGGCGACGCCGGCGGTTAGCAAGGCCAGGGCAAGGGCAAGGGCAGGGGCGAGGACGGCACGATGCATGTCCTGTGCATCGTAGCCACCCGGCTCAGGGCCGGACGTAGTCCGACACAACGGTCCACTTGCTGTTCTGGATTTGCGACAGGCGCGACAGGTCGTTGCCGAGCCGTTTCTGCGGACCGAACTTCGCCTCCGGGCTGCCGAACATGTCGGTGGGAATCACCATCGTGTCCATGGCCTTGATGAAGCTGTCGGTGCCGAGATTGGGGCCGGCCTTCTGCGCCGCCCGGATGAATGCATCGACGGCGTTGTAGCCGTAGACCGAGAACACGGTCGGATCCTCGTTGAACTTGGTCTTGTACTTGTTGGCCCAGAACCGGATCGGCTGCGCTGCTTCGTCGAGGTAGGGATGCTGCGATGTCATGGTGGCATAGAGCCCGTCCATGGCCTTGCCGCCCAGCTTGTGGATCAGGTCGGTGTAGGACGCGCTGGAGCCGAGGAAGGTGGGGTTGAATCCGGTCTTGCGGGACTCTCCGATGGCGCCGATGGTCTCCCGGATGATGGTGCCCAGCACCACCAGGTCGCAGCCCGAGGCCTTCATCTTCGCGACCTGCGACGAGAAGTCGGTCGCGCCGCGCTTGTAGCTGGTCTTTTCGGCAAGTTCCATGTTGATGGTTTTGAGGCCCGCTTCGGCGCCGCGCATAACCTCCAGGCCGAACTCGTCGTCCTGGTACATGGTGCAGACCTTCTTGGCGCCCTTGTCCTTGGCCAGCTTAGGCACTGCCGTGCGCATCTGGTCGTAGTAGGTGGCGGCAAACGAGTACTTGAGCCGGTGGAAGGGCTCGTACATCTCGCGCGCGGCGGTCACGGGGAAGAAGTTGATGACGTTCTTCTCGAACTGCACTGGCATTGCTGCCATGTTCTGTGCCGTGCCGATGTGGCCGACCATCGCAAAAATCTTGTCTTGGTTCACCAGCTTCTGGGCTGCCAGCACGGCCTTCTTGGGGTCGTAGCCCGCATCCTCGACCAGCAGCTTGAGCTTGCGGCCGTTGATGCCGCCCTGCTCGTTGACCTCGTCGACACGCAGTTGCATGCCGTTGCGCGACTGCTTGCCAAAGGCCGCGATCGGACCTGACAAGTCCAGGAT
>JAJAZH010000228.1 GCA_026785815.1 Ramlibacter sp.
GATTCCACACCGGCGCAACATCGCGCCGGATCGCCACTTCGAACAGCGTCTCGACGATCTTGAACAGGCCGGCCAGCACTTTGGGCGCGGTGAAGTACTGCTTGACCTCCTGCTCGCTGAAGGAGTAGCGCGCTTCCTTGAGCTTCTCGCCGATGTAGGGCCAGTCCCAGGCCTGCGGATCCTTCAGCTGCAACTGCTCGGCGGCAAAAGCGCGCATGTCGGCGACGTCCTTCTCGCCATACGGGCGAGCCTTGGCCGCGAGGTCGCGCAGGAAGCCGATCACCTGCTGCGGCGACTCCGCCATCTTCGCCACCACCGACACTTCGCCGAAGTTGCGATACCCCAGCAGCTGCGCTTCTTCCTTTCGCAGCGCCAGGATCTCGCGGATCAATGCGCCGTTGTCGAATTTCAGGTCGCCCTGGTCACTGGCGCGCGTGACATATGCGCGGTACAGCGTCTCGCGCAGTTTGCTGCTGTGGGCGAACTGCATGACCGGCAGGTAGCTTGGCATTTTCAGCGTCAGCTTGTAGCCGGTCTTGCCTTCGGCCTCGGCCGCGGCGCGGGCGGCCTGGATCACGTCTTGCGGCACGCCATTGAGCTCGCTGTCCTGCGCGTAATACGCATAGGCATCGGTGGCATCGAGCGCGTTCTCGCTGAATTTCTGGCTCAGCTCGGCCTGCCGTTCCTGGATCCGGGAGAAACGTTCCTTGGGCGGGCCGGCGAGTTCGGCGCCCGACAGAACGAAGTTGCGGATCGCGTTCTTGTGCGCCTGCCGCTGCTCCGGATTGAGAGTCGAAGGATCGATCGCCTTGTACTTGGCATACAGGCGCTCGTCGGCGCCCAGCCGGGTCCAGAACTCGGTCACGCGAGGCAGCGCCTCGTTGTACGCAGCTCGCAGTTCCGGCGTGTCGGCGACGCCATTGAGGTGACTGACAGCGCCCCAGGCCCGGCCCAGCCGCTCGGTGGACGTGTCCAGCACCTTGGCGATTTCTTCCCAGCGCGTCGGGAACCCGGGTTGGGTGACCTGTTCCAGCGCCGCGTTGGCATCGGCCAGCAAGGCATCCAGGGCAGGCGCGACTTGCGCCGGCTGGATCTGGTCGAACAGGGGAAGGTCGTTGAAGTCGAGAATTGGATTGCTCATGTCCTGCATTTTGCGGCAGGGCGGCCGGAATTCAACCGGGCCGGGATCAATCCTGTTGATCAGCGCGATGCATCGGCTGCGCGCTCGGCCGCCGCCAGGGTGTTGACGAGCAGCATGGCTCGCGTCATCGGCCCCACGCCTCCTGGCACGGGCGTGATCCAGCCTGCGATCTGCCGGACCGCCTCGAAATCCACGTCGCCGCAGAGCTTGCCCTCATCGTTGCGGTTCATGCCCACATCGATGACGACCGCACCGGGCTTGACCATGTCGGCAGTCAGCATGTTGCGCTTGCCGACTGCGGCGACGATCACGTCCGCCTGCAACGTCATCGCCTTGAGGTCGCGGGTGGCGCTGTGGCAGATGGTCACCGTCGCGTTTTTAGCCAGCAGCATCAGGGCCATCGGCTTGCCCACGATGTTGCTGCGACCGATCACCACGGCGTGCTTGCCCTGGAGGTCGTAGCCGATCGAATCCAGCATCTTCATGCAGCCGTAGGGAGTGCAGGGCCAGAAACCCGGCCGGCCCACCATCAAGGCTCCGGCGCTGGCGACGTGGAAACCGTCGACGTCCTTGGCCGGTGCGATGGCCTCGATCACCTTGCTGGCGTCCATGTGCCTGGGTAGCGGCAACTGGACCAGGATGCCGTGGACCGCCGGATCGTGGTTCAGCGCCTCGATCCGGGCCAGCAACTGCGCTTGCGGCATGGACACGGGGTGGCGCTCCAGCGTGGCCCGCAGGCCGGTCTCGGTGCTGTCGTTGACCTTGTGGCGGGTGTAGACCTGGCTGGCCGGGTCGTCGCCGACCAGCAGGATTGCCAGGGCCGGAGCGACGCCGCGAGCCTGGAGCGCCGCGGTCTGGTGCGCAACTTCGGCGCGGATCTGCCGGGCGAGGGCGTTGCCGTCGATGATTTGCGCTGTCATGGAGAAAAATTCAAGAGGGATCCACCGCGGCGCGCCCCCGTGGACGAGCCTGCGCTCAAGCGCGTTGCGCGGTCTGGCCGAGGGCGATCTTGAGCAAGTCGGCCACGGTATTGGCGTTGAGTTTTTCCATGATGTTGGCGCGGTGCGCCTCCACCGTCTTGATGCTGATGCCCAGGTCGTCGGCGATCTGCTTGTTCAGGCGCCCGGCGACGATCCGCTCCAGCACCTGGGCTTCGCGCGAGGTCAGCTTGGACAACAGCGCGTCGCGGCTGGCAGCGCTCTGGTACTCGGCGAAGGCGTCCTTGGCATGCTCCAGCATCCGTTCGACCAGGTTGACCAGTTCTTCTTCCTTGAAGGGCTTCTGGATGAAATCCATCGCGCCCTTCTTCATCGTGTTCACGGCCATCGGGACGTCGCCATGCCCGGTGATGAAGACGATCGGCAGCGGCGACTTGCGCTCCACCAACCGGTCCTGCAGCTCCAGGCCGGTCATGCCGCCCATCCGGATGTCGACGATCAGGCAGGCCACCTCGCGCGGGTCGTAGCGTGACAGGAACGATTCAGCCGAATCGAAGCAGCGCACCCGGTAGTCCTTGCCCTCCAGCAGCCACTGCAGGGAGTCTCGGACCGCTTCGTCGTCGTCGACGACATAGACCGTGCCCTTTTTGGGAATCAAGCTCATTCGACGGTCTCCGCGCTGTGCGCTGCAATCATTGAAACCTCTGCCGTGTGGCTGCGGGACCTGAACCTCTGCGGTTCAGGCAACCACCCCGGCGTTGTTGCTGACAGAGGGGTTTGACGCGCCCGAGACCGGGATCCAGAAGGAGAATCGGCAGCCGGAAACGTCCGCTCCATTGTAGAGGTTCTCCGCCTGCATTCTTCCCTGGTGCGATTCGACGATGGTCCGGCACAGGTTCAAGCCGATGCCCATGCCCTCGACCTTGGTTGAAAAGAACGCTTCGTAGAGCCGGTCCAGCACTTCCGGCGCCAGTCCGGCGCCCGAGTCCTGCACCGAGAACTCGACCACCGGCTGCGCCAAAAGCTCTTTCTGGACGACCCGAAGATCGACCGTGCGATGTGCCGCGGGCCGTTGCGCATGGTCGATCGATTCGGCGGCATTCTTCAGCAGGTTCACCAGCACCTGCTCGATCAGGATCGGATCGACCAACAGGTTTGGCAGGCTGGCGGCAACGTCGTGGGACAGCCGGACATTGCGTCGGCGCAGTTCGATGTCGGCGAGTTCGACCGCCTCGTTGACCATCAGCGTCACGTCGGACAGCGTGCGATTGGGGGCGCTGCGTTTCACGAACGACCGGATCCGCTGGATGATCTGGCCGGCGCGCTGGGCCTGGCGCGCCGTCTTCTCCAGCGCCGCGAGCAGGTCGGCCTCGTTGATCTGCCTGCCCTTGATGCGCGAAACCAGTCCATTGCAGTAATTGTTGATCGCCGTGAGCGGCTGGTTCAACTCGTGCGCGACGCTGGAGGCCATTTCGCCCATCGTGATCAGCCGGCTGGCCGACTGCGCCCGTTCGGCCTGCGCCGCCGACTGCTCCTCGGCATGGCGCCGCGGCGTGATGTCGGTGGCGATCACCATCTGCGCCAACCGGCCGTCGACCCAGTTCAAGTAACGGGACCGCACTTCCAGCCATTTCCCCAACTCCGGCACGAATATTTCCGCGTTCTCCGACTGCGCCGTGGTCAGCGTCCCGGTCGGCAGGCCGACGAAGGAGTCGACATCGTCCAGCGATTCGTCGCTGCGGGGATGGTCCGGGACGCCGGCCTGCGCCACCAGCTGCAGGTGACCGGCGGTCTGCACGCCGAACCAGAGCCGGTACAGCTTGTTGGCGAACAACAGTTCCTCGCTGCCGAGCGGCGCGACTGAGACCGCTGCGTCCAGCGCTTCGAGCACGGTGGTGAACCGTTCATAGGAAGCGGACAGCTGCTCGCGAATCCGGTTCGGCTCGGTGATGTCGGTCATCGAGGTCATCCATCCGGTCTGGTGGCCTTTCGCGTCCACCAGCGGCGAGACGTACAGGCGCGCGTCGAACAGGCTGCCTTCCTTGCGCTTGACCCGGACCTGGAAGCCGCCGGTGGTGGTGCGCCCCTGCAGTTCGTCTTCCAGTCGCGCGGCCAGCTGCTCGCGGTCGGACTCCGGCCAGTACGGAAACGGCGGCCGGCGGCCGACCAGCTCGCCTTCGCTCCAGCCCGTCATCTGGCAGAACGCGGCGTTCACGTAGGTGATCTGGCCCTGCATGTCGAGCGCCCGCATGCCGGTCAGCATCGAGTTCTCCATCGCACGGCGGAAGTTGGTTTCGGCGATCAGCGCCTGCTGCGCCTGCATCCGCCGGCGGGTGTGCCGGAAGTTGCCGATCAGCATCCAGGCCGTCATCACCGACAGCGCGCCGACCAGCCAGAACAGGCCGCTGCCGATGACGCCCAGCGAAGTGCGGTAGGCCTGCGCCCGGATCACCAGGCCGTTGCCGACCGGGGACACCGGCACTTCGTACTCGTTGGGTCGGGTGGCCCAGGGCAGCAGGTTGGCCGGATTGCGGGCCGGCACCGAGGTTCCGGCCAGCAGGCGGCCCTTGCCATCGAGCAGGGCGACGGCGTACTTGGCGGAAACTTCGGCCGGCACGCTGTAGCGCAGCAGTCCGTCGATAGAGTACTCGCCCAGGATCACGCCGCCGAATTTGCCCTGCAGCGTGAGCGGCACATGGAGTTGCAGCAAGCCGGTGCCTTCGCTGCCCGCCGTGGGCTGTGAATACACCGGCTGCTGCAGGTCGCGCGCCAGGCCGTACATGGTCTCGGTTTCGCCGACCCGCAGCACCGTACCCTCGTCTCGCATCTGCGCATTGGCGACGCTCGGGGCCGAATAACTGGCCTTGATGCGGCGCCGTTCGTCGATCCAGCTCAGGGCCTGCAGTTCGGGATACTGGA
>JAJAZH010000229.1 GCA_026785815.1 Ramlibacter sp.
AGTTGCAGCATCGTGAAATTGTTGTAGCCCTGGCCGATGCCCAGCGAGATCGTTTCGCCGGCGTACCACCTCTGCTGCTCCGGCCGCTTGTAGGCGGCGCGCTTCCAGCGGGTGGACGGCAGCAGTCCGCGCGACTCGCCCAGGATGTCGATGCCGCTCAGCTCGCCGAAGCCGAAGTGCTGCAGCCGGTCGTGCATCAGGTCCACGCCCATGTCGTTGGCCAGCAGGTAGTAGTAGGTGTCGCAGGACTGGACGATCGACTTGTACATGTCGACCGTGCCGTGGCCGCCTTCCTTGTCGTCGCGGAAGCGGTGGCCGCCGAACATGAAATAGCCGGGGTCGGAAATGCTCTGCTGCGGCGTGCGCTTGCCGGTTTCCAGCGCCGCCAGCGCCATGAACGGCTTGAAGGTGGAGCCGGGCGGGTAGGTGCCGCGCAAGGCCCGGTTCAGCAGCGGTTTGTCCGGCGACTCGTTGAGCTCCTGCCAGTTCTCGCTGTCGATGCCTTCGACGAACAGGTTGGGATCGAAGGTCGGCTTGCTGACGAAGGCCAGCACCTCGCCGCTGGCCGGGTCGATCGCCACCATCGCGCCACGGCGGTCCCCGTACAGGTCTTCGATCAGTTTCTGCAGCTTGATGTCGATCGACATCACCACCGTGTTGCCGGGCGTCGCCGGGTTGCTGGCGAGCTTGCGCACCGCCCGTCCGCCGGCCGAAGTTTCCACCTGCTCGACGCCGGTGATCCCGTGCAGCTGCTTCTCGTAACTCTGTTCGACCCCGAGCTTGCCAATGTATTCGGTGCCGCGGTAGTTGGCCTCGTCCTCGCCTTCGTCGATGCGTTCCTTTTCGGCCTGGTTGATGCGGCCGATGTAGCCGATCACGTGGCTGGCGAGCTCGCCCCAGGGATAGTTGCGAAACAGCCGCGCCTTGATGTCGACCCCGGGGAACCGGTAGCGCTGGGCGGCGAAGCGCGCCACTTCCTCGTCGGTCAGGCGGGTGCGGATCGGCAGCGACTCGAAGCTTTTCGACTCGTCCAGCAGTTTCTTGAAGCGGCGCTTGTCGCGCGCCTGGATGTCGATCACCTGGCCCAGCGCCTCGATCGTCCGGTCCAGGCTCTGCGGCAGGCGCGACGGCGTGATCTCCAGCGTGTAGGCCGAGTAGTTGCTGGCCAGCACGATGCCATTGCGATCCAGGATCAGCCCGCGGTTGGGCACCACCGGAACGATCGCGGTGCGATTGCTTTCGGCCTGTTCGCTGAGGTCGTCGTGGCGCATGACCTGCAGGTAGACCAGCCGCGCAATCAGCAGCGCGAAAGCCACCAGAACGACGATGCTGATCACCAGCACGCGCAGCCGGAACCTCGACAGGTCGGCCTCGACGTTGCGCATCTCGGTCATGCGCCGCGCCCCTGGTCCGTCCCACAAGACCTGAACAGTTGGGGACAGAGCAGTGCTCTGCGCTGACGCGCTCGCTTCTGGTCTGTCCCACAAGGTTTCATAAGGGCCTATTTTCGTCCGGATCGGGCGCGCGGCGCTGGGGCGCCAGCAAGAGCACGCTGATCACCGGCCAGAGCACGGCTTCCAGCAGCGGCGCCAGCAGGATGTAAAGACCGGGGAAGACACCCCCGGCGACCATTCGCAGCGCCAGCTCGATCGCGTGCGCGGCCGCGAACAGCGGCAACACCTGCACCGCCTGGGACGGAACCGAGAACCAAAGCAGGCGCCGGTGGATCGTGATCGCGAAGAAGCTCAGGGCCGTGTAGGCGAGCGCGTGCTGGCCCAGCAACGCCGCCTGGTGCACGTCCATGAACAGGCCGAAGAAGAAAGACACGCCGATGCCGACCCGCTGCGGCTGGTGCACGCTCCAGAACACCAGCACCACGGCCATGATGTCCGGCATCCAGGGCGTGCGGCCGAGCGGCAGCATGTTGACGATCAAGGCCAGCAGCAGGCTGCCCCAGATGAAGAACGGGTTGGCCGGCAGCAGCAGCTGCTGGCCCTGGCGCATGATCATTTGCGCCCCCCCCGTTTGGCGGGCACCACTTCGTCCGGCACCGGCCGGGCCGGCATCTGGATCGACACCGGCTTGAGGACCATCACATGGCGCGCGCCGTCGACCATCGCCTGCGGCGCGCATGAAATCCGGGCGAAGGCCGAGTCGGCGCGCCGCTCCACGCTGACCACCTTGGCCACCGGCAATCCCGGCGGGTAGACGCCATCGACGCCGCTGGTGGTCAGGATGTCGCCGGCCTGCACATCGGCATTGCCGGCCATGAAGCGCAGTTCAAGCGAACCGCCGCGCGTGATCGGGTCCCCGTAGGCAACGCTGCGCGCGCCGGTGCGGGCATTCAACACCGGGATCGCGTGGTCGCGGTCGGTGACCAGGGTGACTTCGCTGACCAGCGGATGGACCCGCGTCACCTGGCCGAGCACACCGGCATCGTCGATCACAGGCGAGCCGGCTTCGATTGAATGGGCCAGCCCCTTGTCGATGATGATCTTGCGGGTGTAGGGGTCGGCCGCGTCGTAGAGCACCTCGGCGGCTGATGCCGGCGTCGAGATCCGTTCACGCAGCGCCAGCAGGCTGCGCAGCCGCACGTTTTCCTGCGCCAGCTGCTCGACCTGGCTGGCGCGCTGCGACTGCAGGGACAGCTTCAGGCGGGCGGCGGCTTCGGCGGCCTGGGCCGACTGCAGCGATTCGAAGTACTGGCTGGCGTTCTTGATCAACGCCACCGGGCTCATCGCCACCAGCTGCACCGGGAACAGCGCGGTTGCGAGCGCGGAGCGCAGGGGCTGCGTCACCTTGAAGCGGGCATCCGCCACCATCAGGAACAACGCTAGCGCGCTGCAGACCATCAGCTTGGACAGGGCCGAGGCGCCCTGCCGGAAGAAAGGCGGGGGGGTTCGATCCAGCGTACCGAGCGGCATCGCTGCTGCGCCCGCGCGTTATTCGCTCGTGAAGATCGAGCCGAGACGGTCCATGCGCTCCAGCGCGATGCCGCAGCCGCGCACGACACAGGTCAGGGGGTCTTCGGCCACCAGCACCGGCAGTCCGGTCTCTTCGGCCAGCAGCCGATCCAGGTCGCGCAGCAGGGCGCCGCCACCGGTCAGCATCATCCCGCGCTCGGCGATGTCGGCGCCCAGCTCGGGCGGTGTCTGCTCGAGCGCGTTCTTCACCGCGGAAACGATGTTGTTGAGCGGGTCGGTCAGCGCTTCCAGGATTTCGTTGGAGGAAATTGTGAAGGAGCGCGGCACGCCTTCGGACAGGTTGCGACCCTTGACTTCCATTTCCTTGACTTCGCTGCCGGGGAACGCGGAGCCGATTTTCTTCTTGATCGACTCGGCCGTCGGCTCGCCGATCAGCATGCCGTAATTGCGCCGGATGTAGCTGATGATGGCCTCGTCGAACTTGTCGCCGCCGACCCGCACGCTGCCCTTGTAGACCATGCCGCCAAGCGAGATCACGCCCACCTCGGTGGTGCCGCCGCCGATGTCCACCACCATCGAGCCGGACGCCTCGGACACCGGCAGGCCGGCGCCAATGGCGGCAGCCATCGGTTCTTCGATCAGGTACACCTCGGAAGCACCGGCGCCCAGCGCCGACTCGCGGATGGCGCGGCGCTCGACCTGGGTCGAGCCGCAAGGCACGCAGATGATGATCCGGGGGCTGGGCCTGAGCACCGAGCGCGGGTGCACCATCTTGATGAACTGCTTGAGCATCTGCTCGGTGACGGTGAAGTCGGCGATGACCCCGTCCTTCATCGGGCGGATGGCCTCGATGTTGCCCGGCACCTTGCCGAGCATGGCCTTGGCTTCGCGGCCGACGGCCTGGATGGTTTTCTTGCCTTGCGGACCGCCTTCGTGACGGATGGCGACGACCGACGGCTCGTCCAGCACGATACCCTTGTCACGAACGAAGATCAGGGTATTGGCAGTGCCCAGGTCAATGGCCAGGTCGGTTGAAAAGTACCGACGAAAAGCTCCGAACATCAGCAAGTCCTCTCGCGGCACGGCGGGCGGGGACTCGCCGGCCACTGCCATGTCACTCTGTATTGGCCCGAAGACCGCATTGTTGGCCCGAGGGCCGTTTTTCTGGCCCCTGCGGGCCGCTTTTCTCTGCCAATTCAGCCCGGTTCGCGGCTGTTGAACTAAAGGCGGGATAATACCCGATCCCCCGAGAGCCACTGGTCCGCCATGGACCGAATGAACGCGTTTACGTCCGGTTTCGCACGCCTGCTTCCATCATGTCCCTGAGCTCCCAAGACATCAGCCGCATCGCCCATCTGGCCCGGCTGCAAATGCGCCCAGAAGAGAGCGAGCGCATGCTGACCCAGATCAACGGCTTGTTCGACATCGTCGAGCGGATGCGGGCGGTCGACACCACCGGCATCGAACCGCTCGCGCACCCGGTCGCTGCCATCGGGGCGATCGCCTTGCGGTTGCGCGACGACGCAGCCACCGAAGTCATCGACCGCGAGGCCAACATGCGCAACGCTCCTGCCCGGGAGGCCGGCCTGTTCCTGGTGCCCAGGGTGATCGAATGAGCGCGGCGCAGCTGCACCACCTGACCGTCGCCGAACTCGCAGCCAAGCTGCGTTCGCGTGAGGTGTCTTCGGTCGAAGTGGCGCGCCATTTCCTGGACCGGGGCGCGGCGCATGCGTCGCTCGGCGCCTTCCTGGCGACCGACCCGGACGTCACGCTGGCGCAGGCCCGCGCCGCCGACCAGCGGATCGGTGCCGGCGATGCATCGCCCCTGCTCGGGGTGCCGATCGCCCACAAGGACATCTTCGTCACCCGCGAGTTTCCGACCACGGCCGGGTCGCGGATGCTCGAGGGCTATCGCTCGCCATTTGACGCGACCGTGGTGTCGCGCCTCGGGGCCGGGCTGCCCGGCCAGTATCCCGGCGCCGGCATGGTGACGCTGGGCAAGCTCAACTGCGACGAATTTGCGATGGGCTCGTCGAACGAAAACTCGGCCTTCAAGCCGGTGAAGAATCCCTGGGACGTGTCGCGGATTCCCGGCGGCTCTTCGGGCGGCAGCGCCGTCGCCGTGGCGGCCCGGCTGGCGCCCGCGGCGACCGGCACCGACACCGGCGGCTCGATCCGCCAACCGGCCTCCTTCACCGGCATCACAGGCATCAAACCGACCTACGGCCGCGCCTCGCGCTACGGAATGATCGCCTTCGCATCCAGCCTCGACCAGGCCGGCCCGATGGCGCGCACCGCGCAGGATTGCGCGTTGCTGCTGAGCGCGATCTGTGGCCCCGACCCGGACCGCGATTCGACCTCGCTCGACACGCCGGCTGAAGATTTCTCGCGCACGCTGGAAGATCCGATCGAGGGGCTGCGGATCGGCGTGCCGAAAGAGTTCTTCGGTGAAGGCCTGGCGCACGACGTGCGCACCGCAGTCGACGCCGCGCTCGACCAATATCAGAAGCTCGGCGCCCGGCTGGTGGAGATCTCGCTGCCGCGAACCGAGTTGTCGATCCCCGTCTACTACGTCATCGCGCCGGCGGAAGCGTCGTCCAACCTGTCGCGCTTCGACGGCGTGAAGTTCGGCCACCGCGCCGGCCAGTACGCCGACCTGCTGGAGATGTACAAGAAAACCCGTGCCGAAGGTTTCGGCGACGAGGTCAAGCGCCGGATCATGATCGGCGCTTACGTGCTCTCGCACGGCTACTACGACGCCTATTACCTGCAGGCGCAGAAGATCCGCCGCATGATCGCCGACGATTTCCAGCAGGCCTTCAAGCAGTGCGACGTGATCGCCGGACCGGTCGCGCCGACGGTGGCCTGGAAGATCGGCGCCAAGTCCGACCCGGTCGCCAATTACCTGGCCGACATCTTCACCCTGCCGGCCTCGCTGGCCGGACTGCCGGGCATGAGCCTGCCGGCGGGTTTTGGTGAAGCTGGCATGCCGGTCGGATTGCAGTTGATCGGCAACTATTTCGG
>JAJAZH010000230.1 GCA_026785815.1 Ramlibacter sp.
CGCCACCGGCCTTACCCACCGCTGCCATTGCCAGAGCCGCAAACAGGAACGGCATTGCGCCACCAATCAGCAGTCCGGTCAGGACAAGTGGGTTGGATAGGGAGAACGTGCTCTCAGGCAAGTTCGTCTTCTCGGCTAGGTCGTAGGTGTATGCGCCGAACAATACGAGCGCCGCAAGTGCGGCCGAACCGATGGCGTAGCCCTTGGTGACTGCCTTGGTCGTGTTGCCGACAGCGTCGAGAGGATCGGTGATGGCGCGAACCGAAGCGGGCATGTCCGACATTTCGGCGATGCCGCCGGCGTTGTCGGTGATCGGACCATAGGCATCCAGCGCGACCACGATGCCGGCCATGCTCAGCATGGCGGTGGCGGCAATCGCGATGCCGTAGAGGCCGGCGAGCTGGAACGAGGCAATGATCGCCAGGCAGACGAACAGCACCGGCCAGGCGGTGGACCGCATCGAGACGCCGAGGCCAGCGATGATGTTGGTGCCGTGGCCGGTGGTCGACGCCTGCGCGATGTGGCGAACCGGCGCATATTGCGTGCCGGTGTAGTACTCGGTGATCCACACCAGCGCGCCCGTGAGCGCCAGGCCGACCACGCAGGCGCCGAACAGGCGCATCTGGGTGCCGGTGGCGGTGACCGCGTCGTCGGGCATCAGCCAGCGGGTCACGAAGTAGAAAGCGATCAGCGACAGCACTCCGGCCACCGCCAGGCCGCGGTAGAGCGCCGGCATGACGTTGACCATCCCGGTCCTGGCCTTGACGAAGAAGCAGCCGATGATCGACGCGATGATCGACACCGCGCCCAGCGCCAGCGGATAGACGACGGCGTTGACCGGCGCTGCGCCGATCAGCAGCGCGCCCAGCACCATGGTGGCGATCAGCGTCACCGCATAGGTTTCGAACAGGTCGGCTGCCATGCCGGCGCAGTCGCCGACGTTGTCACCCACGTTGTCGGCGATCACAGCCGGGTTGCGCGGGTCGTCTTCCGGAATGCCGGCTTCCACCTTGCCCACCAGGTCAGCGCCGACGTCGGCGCCCTTGGTGAAGATGCCGCCGCCCAGCCGGGCGAAGATCGAGATCAGGGACGAGCCGAAGGCAAAGCCGATCAGCGGATTGAGCAGCTTGGCCAGGTTGCGGTCCGGCGTCAGGTTGCCGTTGCCGACCAGGAACCAGTAAAACGCGGTGACACCCAACAGGCCGAGGCCGACCACCAGCATGCCGGTGATGGCGCCGCCGCGGAAAGCGACGTCAAGTGCCTGACCGATGCCGCGGGTGGCGGCCTGCGCCGTGCGCACGTTGGCACGGACCGATACGTTCATGCCGATGAACCCGCAGGCGCCCGACAGCACGGCGCCGATGACGAAGCCAGTGGCGGTGAGCCCGTCCAGGAAGATCGCGATGAGGATCGCCAGCACCACGCCGACGATGGCGATCGTCTTGTACTGGCGGGCCAGATAGGCAGCGGCGCCGGCCTGGATGGCGGCGGCGATTTCCTGCATCCGGGCGTTGCCGGGGTCTTGCGCCAGGATCCAGCCTCGCGCCCAGAATCCATATGCCACGGCTGCGAAGCCGCAGACGAGAGCCAATATCAGCGCCGAGTTGCCTGTCATTTCGGGTTTCTCCTTCCGTTGTTTTCGCTTGGAGGGGGCAACGCTGCGGAGCCCCCACTGCGTTGCTTCCTCGTTTGCTCCCACGGGCGGAGTCGATTGGCCAACCGGCGGAATATAAGCGCAAACCGGGCCGCATTCACCTCGGCCAGGGGAAAGCAAGGCGCGCGAAAGTAAAATCAGGGTTAGCCCTAGGCTTCCTTACCCCTCATCACGAAAAGTCAATCATGTCCCTCGACAAAGTCTCCCCCGGCAGGAATGTTCCCGACTCCTTCAACGTGATCATCGAGATCCCGATGAACGCCGATCCGGTCAAGTACGAGGTGGACAAGGAGTCCGGTGCGATCTTCGTGGACCGCTTCATGAGCACGTCGATGCACTACCCCACCAACTACGGCTATGTGCCGCGGACCATCAGCGGCGACGGCGATCCGGTCGACGTGCTGGTGATCACGCCGGTGCCGCTGATTCCGGGCGTGGTGGTGACCTGCCGCCCGATCGGCATCCTGAAGATGGAAGACGAGGCGGGGCAGGACGGCAAGGTGCTGGCTGTGCCGACCGACAAGATCCTGTCGATCTACACACAGTGGCAAAGGCCCGAGGACCTCAATCCGATGCGGCTGCACACGATCGCGCATTTCTTCGAGCACTACAAGGACCTCGAGCCCGGCAAGTGGGTCAAGATTCTCGGCTGGGACGGGCCGGAAGCCGCGCGCAAGGAAATCATGGACGGCATCGCCAACTACCAGCGCGAGCACGCCTGACAAAGTCCGACAGCCATGAGGTGCATGCTGGAGTGCTTGAGGCTGTGCGGCGCGACAGCAACTTCGCCGGGTATCTTGGCGGCGATCGCCAGATTCCATGCAACCAGGAGGGCGTCTTCACGCGCTTCGCCCAGCTCGACCGCTAGACTCCGAGATCGGACCGCGGCGCTGGTCGCGTTTCAGCCGATGGCCTACAAGACCGCATTCGCGGCTGAGGCACCATTGCAGCATTCACCGGAGCCTCTTATGCGTAAGCCATTCCTGATCCTCGCCCTGGTCCTGGTGGGCGGTACGGCGTCGGCGCAAACCCCGGCGGCGGCCGAGC
>JAJAZH010000231.1 GCA_026785815.1 Ramlibacter sp.
CCCTGCTCCTGCTCGATGCGCGCGCGCATGTGCCGGATCACCGAGGTGTTCTTGCCGCGCAACCCCTTGAGCTCGAGCATCTGTTCGGCAAGGTCGCGCCGGCGGATGTTGATCGAGCGCCCGGCCTCGACCTTGAGCTCGCCAATGCCCGCCGTCACCCCTTGCTGCAGGATTTTCTGGCGCTGGCCCATCACCCCCTGGCTCAGCGCGCGCTCCAGCAGCGGTAGCTGGCTCGCCTGCAGCAGGGCCGCGTCGTCGTTCACCTTGGCCACCAGGCCCTTCTGGGCCGCTACCGCAATGACCTGCTCCAGCCGCAGACCGAGGATTTCCGCCGAGGTCGCTCGCTGGCGGTCGATCTGGGCCTGCACCTGGGCCGGAGTGCTCAGCGAATCCCACATCGTGTCGATCTTGTTCAAGACCACCAGCCGGGAATCCGCATTGTCAGATTCGCTGACCAGGTGTTCCCGCCAGTTCGCCAGGTCCGACTTGGTGACGCCGGTGTCCGCCGCAAGGATGAAGACCACCGCGTGCGCCTGCGGGATCAGGTTGACCGTCAGCTCTGGCTCGGCGCCGATTGCGTTCAGGCCCGGGGTGTCAAGGATCACCAGCCCCTGCTTGAGCAGCGGGTGGGCGATGTTGATGAGCGCATGGCGCCAGCGCGGAACCTCGACCAGGCCGTTGGCGCCGACCAGCGGGTTATCCTGCATCTCTTCGTCGCGCCAGAAGCCCAGTGCCTTGGCCTCGTCGATCGTCACGTGCCGGACTTCGGCGACCTTTTCAAAAGCCTGCGCCAGCTGGGCCGGATCGTTGACATCGAGATCGACACGGATCCACTTCTCCGGAACCATGCGCCATTCCATCAGGGCCTGGGGCTGGACCCGGGTCTCGATCGGCAGCAGCCGCAGGCAGGGCGGCACGTCGCCGTCGTAGCCCAGCTCGGTCGGGCACATCGTTGTGCGGCCGGCACTGGCTGGCATGATGCGGCGCTTGTAGCCGGCGAAAAAGATGGCGTTGATCAGCTCGGACTTGCCGCGCGAGAACTCGGCGACGAAAGCCACCATGACCTTGTCTGAACGCATCTGCGTTTCAAGCCGGCGCAGCCGTTCCTCGACGGAGGAGTCCAGCAGCTCATGATCCCTGAGCCATTCGGACAACAGCTTCAGGCGCAAGGCAAACTCGCGTCTCCAGATGCCGTGCTGGTCGAATTGGTCGTTAAAGGAAGTGCCCACTAAGCCCCCACTTGATCTGCCAATATAGCATCCGGCCTGTCGCTGGCGCTCACGATTTCTGGCAGCGGGGACAGAGGTAACTGGCGCGCTGGCCTTGCCGGATCTGCCGGATCGGCGTGCCGCAGACCCGGCATGGCTGCCCTTTGCGGTCATACACCATGGCTTCCAGCTGGAAGTAGCCGGCCTGGCCATCGGTGTTGGAAAAATCCCGCAGCGTGCTGCCTCCCGTCTCCACCGCGCGCGCCAGGACCTGGCGGATGGCGTCCCGCAGGCGGGCCGCACGGGGCCGGCTGATACGCGAGGCCGACAGCGTCGGACGGATGCCTGCCATGAACAGTGCTTCCGACGCGTAGATGTTGCCAACCCCGACCACCAGGTCGCCGGCGAGCAGCACCTGTTTGACGGGCGCCTTGCGCCGCTTCAGGCCGGTATGGAATGCCTCGATCGCGAAGCCCTCGGTCAACGGCTCGACGCCGAGCTTGCCGAGCAGCTTCACCGCTGCCGGCGCGCTTTCGCTTGCGGCATGGACCACCGCGCCAAAGCGCCTAGGGTCGTTCAACCGAAGCGCACCGCGGCTGGTCACAAGGTCGAAGTGGTCGTGCGCACCGGCAACGGCAAGCGCCGGCGTGAACACCAGGCTGCCGGACATGCCCAGGTGCAGCAGCAACAGGCCGCGATCAAGGTCGATCAGCAGGTACTTGCCGCGCCTCCTCACCGCCAAGACCTTGCGGCCGACCAGCTTCGACGGCTCGATCCCGAGCGGCCAGCGCAACGGCTTTCCCAGGCGCACCGACTCGATGCTGGCGCCGGCGATCCGGTCGGCGAACCCCAGGCGGGTCACTTCTACTTCTGGCAGTTCAGGCATGGTGCGACCGGCTGGATTATTATGAATTCATGAAGCGCCACCACCGCCTTGCTCCGTTTGCCTTGCTGTTGCTGGCTCTTGCGCGGACGCCTCATGCGCAGACCGCGAACAGCCCGCTGGCCGCGCCCGAAATTGCACAGACGGCGCTCGATGCGCAACTGTTCTACCAGCTCCTGTTAGGCGAGATCAACGCCACGGACACCGAGCCGGCAACGGGCTATTCGATGATCCTGGACGCCGCGCGCAAAACCAACGACCCGGCACTGTATCAGCGGGCTTCCGACATCGCCTTGCAGTCGCGGTCCGGCGATTCTGCCCTGCAAGCGGCGCGGGCCTGGAAGCAGGCATTTCCAGAATCGCGCGAGGCCAACCGCTACGTGCTGCAGATCCTGCTGGCGCTGAACCGGATCGCCGACACGCCCGAAATGCTCAGGCGGGACATCGTGCTGGCGCCGGCAGGCGAGCGCGCGACAGCGCTGGGGGGCATTCCCCGGCTCTACTCGCGGGTCAGCGACAAGAAACAGGCTGCCAGCGTCGTGGAGCAGGCGATCGGCGAATATTTGACCGTCCCGGCACTCGCTCCCGCGGCCTGGACCACCGTCGGCCGCTTGCGGATGACCGCCGGCGACATGCCTGGCGCCATCGACGCGGCGCGCCGCGGCCAGGAGTTCAACCCCCGCGCCGAAGGCCCGGCCCTGCTGGCACTCGAGCTGATGGATCCGAAGCAGCCGCAGGCTGAGCCGATCGTGCGCCGCTACATCGAGGGGCAACCGATTCCCGAGCTGCGGATGGGATACGCGCGGGCCCTGCTCGATGCGCAGCGCTATGCCGAAGCCGCGAAGCAGCTGCAGGTGGTCACGGTCGAACGGCCCCAGTTCGCCGAAGCATGGCTGGTGCAGGGAACACTGCAGGTGCAGGACAACCAGTTGCCCGCCGCCGAGGCATCGCTGAAGAAATATGTCGAACTGGCACAGGGCCAGGGTTCAGGCGAGGAGCGCAGCCGCGGTTTGGCGCAAGCGTTCCTGTCGCTTTCGCAGATCGCGGAAAAGCGCAAGGACTATGCGATGGCCGAGGCGTGGCTGGACCGGATCGACAATTCGCAGGACCTGCTGGCGGCCCAGAACCGCCGGGCCTCGCTGCTTGCCAAGCAGGGCAAGATCGACGAAGCCCGCAAGCTGTTGCGGGCTGTGCCCGACCGCAATCCGGGCGACGCTCGCAACAAGCTGATGGCCGAAGTGCAGTTGCTGCGCGACAACAAGCGGTTCAAGGCGGCGCACGACCTGCTGTCGGATGCCTCCAAACAAGATCCCAAGGACAGCGACCTGTTGTACGAGCAGGCCATGCTGGCCGAGAAGATGGGTAACAACGTGGAGATGGAGCGGCTGCTGCGGCAGGTGATCGCTATCAAGCCGGATTCCCACCATGCTTACAACGCGCTCGGCTATTCGCTGGCGGAGCGCAACGTGCGCTTGTCCGAGGCCCGACAGTTGATCCAGAAGGCCCTGGAACTCGCCCCGGGCGATCCCTTCATCACCGACAGCCTGGGCTGGGTCGAATTCCGGATGGGCAACCGCGCCGAAGCGCTGCGCATCCTGGACACGGCCTACAAATCCCGTCCCGACGCGGAAATCGCCGCCCACCTGGGAGAGGTCCTGTGGGCGCTCGGTCAGCGGGACCGGGCCCAGAACATCTGGAAGGAAGGACTGCTTCTCAACAGCGAAAACGAGACGCTGCAGGAAACCCTGAAGCGCTTGCGCGTCAAGCCATGAGTCATTTGGTGAGGCGCCTGGCCCTGGCCTGGCTGGCTGGCGCTGCGCTGTTATTGGCGGGATGCGCGCAGCCGGTCCGGGCGCCGCAGCAAGACGGGACTTCAGCTGGTGTCTGGCGCGGCCGGCTGGCCCTGCAGGTCGAGGACAACCCTTCCCAATCGTTTTCGGCCGGGTTCGAGTTGCGCGGCCGCGCCGATGCCGGAGAGTTGATGCTTTACAACCCGCTGGGCGGCACCCTCGCGGCTCTCACCTGGGGCGTCGGCTCTGCCAGCCTGCGCTCCGGCAACGAAGTGCGCCAGTTCGAATCAATCGATGCGCTGTTGGCCGGCGCGACCGGAACCGCGATTCCCGTCGCCAGCCTGTTCGACTGGCTGTCGGGAACCAACACCGCCGTGAGCGGCTGGGAGGCGGACCTGTCGCAATTGGCGCAGGGGCGGCTACGGGCCCGGCGGACGGCGCCACCGCCGCTGGCCGACCTGCGGGTGGCGCTGGAGCAGTAAGGGGCATGAAAGCCCTTTACGACGTGCCGGCGCCAGCCAAGCTCAATCTCTTTCTCCACGTCACCGGCCGCCGGCCCGACGGCTACCACTTGCTGCAGTCGGTCTTCCTGCTGGTGGACTGGTGCGACACGTTGCATTTCGAACTGCGCAGCGACGGCCTGGTCAGCCGGAAAGACTCGGGGATCACGCTTCCCGACGATGACCTGTGTGTGCGCGCCGCGCGGGCCCTGCAGGTGGCCTGCGGCAGCTCGGCCGGCGTCCACATCGCGCTCGACAAAACGATTCCGGTGCAGGCTGGCATGGGCGGTGGCTCGTCGGACGCGGCGTCCTGCCTGCTGGCCTTGAACCGCCTGTGGCAGCTTGGACTGTCGGTTCCGCAGCTGGAGAAGATCGGCCTCTCGCTGGGAGCGGACGTGCCTTTCTTCCTGCGCGGCCGCAACGCCTGGGTCGAGGGCATCGGCGAGCAGATCCACCCGCTGGACCTTCCGGGCGCCCGCTTCGCCGTGGTGAAACCGCCGCAGGGGCTGGCAAGCGCCGGCATCTTCGCGGATCCGCAGCTCAAGAGGGACACGGCTCCTGCTATAATTTCAGGCTTTGCTGCGAACGCGGATGGCACCTTTCCTTTCGGATTCGGCCACAACGACTTGCAGCCGGTTGCGCAGCGCCTTTGTCCTGCGGTGACCCACGCCATCGAATGGCTGGGGGCCCAGGGATTGCAGGCGCGCATGACCGGCTCGGGAAGCGCGGTTTTCGCGCAGCTGCCGCAGGGCCAGGCCCTGCAACCTGCTCCGGCAGGCTGGCTGGCGCGTGAATGCGGCAATTTGGCGGTCCATCCTCTGAAAGGTTGGGCAGCCAGCGACGATTTCGGTGGCGGGTCGGGTTCCTGAAAGGGAACGTGGCCTTCAACCTGTGTAGGGGAGTCGCCAAGTTGGTAAAGGCACTGGATTTTGATTCCAGCATGCGAGGGTTCGAGTCCTTCCTCCCCTGCCAAATACGTTATCCGGACGTACAGGCAAAACGTAACGTCAATCCCTGGGACGCCAATGCAAGCAGCTCCATCCCCCGACTTCATGGTGTTCACCGGCAACTCCAATGCGGAGCTGGCCGCCGAGATCGCGGGTCATCTGGGGATCAGCCTCGGGGCAGCCCATGTGGGCCGCTTTTCGGACGGCGAGGTCACGGTCGAGATCAACCAGAACGTCCGGGCCCGTGACGTCTTCGTGGTCCAGTCGACCTGCGCGCCGACCAACGAGAACCTGATGGAACTGCTGATCATGGTCGACGCGCTCAAGCGCGCTTCGGCCGAGCGGATCAGCGCGGTGATTCCGTATTTCGGCTACGCCCGGCAGGACCGCCGGCCGCGCTCGTCGCGAGTGCCGATCTCGGCCAAGGTGGTGGCCAACCTGCTGGAGACGGTCGGCGTCTCGCGGGTGCTGACGATGGACCTGCACGCCGACCAGATCCAGGGATTTTTTGACATTCCGGTCGACAACATCTACGCCTCGCCGGTGCTGCTGAACGACGTGCGTGCCAAGAAATACGACGACCTGATCGTCGTCTCGCCTGACGTGGGCGGCGTGGTGCGGGCCCGGGCCCTGGCCAAGCAGCTCAACACCGACCTGGCGATCATCGACAAGCGCCGGCCGCGCGCCAACGTCAGCGAAGTGATGCACGTGATCGGCGACATCGAAGGCCGCAACTGCGTGATCATGGACGACATGATCGACACCGCGGGCACGCTGGTGAAGGCGGCCGAAGTCCTGAAGGAACGCGGCGCGAAGAAGGTTTATGCGTATTGCACGCACCCGATCTTCTCGGGGCCGGCGATCGAGCGGATCGCCAGGGGCACGGCCCTGGACGAGGTGGTCGTGACCAACACCATCCCGTTGTCCGAAGCGGCCCATGGCTGCCAGAAGATCCGCCAGCTCTCGGTGGCGCCGTTGATCGCAGAGACGATCCAGCGCATCGCCAAGGGAGAGTCGGTCATGAGTTTGTTCTCGGATCAGGAGAACCTGTTCTGAGAGTTTTGCGGACCTCGAAGGAGGCCTGCAAAACCCGTCGAGAACAATGCAAGCGGGTCGGCAACGGCCTTTTTTAAACCGGAGTCACACTGGTCGCGGTGGACTCCTCATGGAGAGAAGATATGAAATTCGTCGCTTTTGAGCGCGCCAAGCAGGGCACGGGTGCGAGCCGCCGTCTCCGCAATACCGGCAAGACACCGGGCATCGTCTATGGAGGCACGGGCCAGCCGCAACTGATCGAGCTCGATCACAACGCGCTGTGGCACGCGCTGAAGAAGGAAGCCTTCCACTCGTCGATCCTGGACATGGAACTGGGCAGCAACAGCGCCAAGGTCCTGCTGCGCGACGTGCAGATGCACCCGTATAAGCCGATGGTGCAGCACATCGACTTCCAGCGCGTCGACGCCAAGACCAAGCTGCACATGAAGGTGCCGATGCACTACATCAACTCCGAGGAGTCGCAGGCCGTCAAGTTCGAACACTGCGTGGTCAACCACGTGATGTCCGAGCTCGACATCTCCTGCCTGCCGGCCGACCTGCCCGAGTTCATCGAGGTCGACCTATCCAGCCTGAAGAAGGGCATGTCGCTGCACCTGAACGACATCACGCTACCCAAGGGCGTTACCGCCGTGACGCGTGGCAAGCCGAACCCGGTGATCGTTTCGGTCGTGACCGTCGCTGAAGCCGAAGAGCCGGCCGCCGCCGTCGCCGCTGCACCTGCTGCCGAAGGCAAGGCCGCTGAAGGCAAGGGCGACGCCAAGCCGGCGGCAGCCGGCAAGGC
>JAJAZH010000232.1 GCA_026785815.1 Ramlibacter sp.
CCTTCGAGATCGGCCTCGATCCGTCCAATCAGGCGGCCGAAGACGTTGTAGCCGAGCACTGCGGGAATCGCCACTGCCAGTCCGGCCGCCGTCATGATCAGCGCCTCGCCGACCGGGCCTGCGACCTTGTCGATGCTGATGTGGCCGGCCGTCGCGATCCCCGTGAGGGCGTGGTAGATGCCCCAGACCGTTCCCAGCAGGCCCACGAACGGTGCCGTCGAGCCGACGGTGGCCAGCAGGACCTGGCCGAACTGCAGCTTGTCGAGCACCAGATGAAGGGCGTCGCGTAGCAGCCGGGTCAGCTGCTGCGACCGGTCGCCGGCCGCGGCCAGCGAGCGGCTCGACTCCAGCCGGGTGGCGGCGATCAGCGGCAACACCAGCGCTTCGCGGTCGAACGCGACCACCTTGTCGCGGGCCTCGTCGATCGAACTGGATTGCCAGAACGCTGCCGTGCTGCGGCTCACGTCCTTGCCTGCGCGCTGCAATAGCCAGGCTTTCCAGAGGATCACCACCCAGCTGGCGATCGACATCGCGAGCAGCACCACGGCGACCCCGCGGATGACGGTATCGCCCTGCGTGAACAGGTCGTAGAAGTTCATGGCGCCACCCCGCTCATCAGCGCAACGCCAGTACGTCGAACATGTCGAACAGTCCGCTCTTGCGGCCCGCCAGGTAGCGCACCGCCCGCAGGCTGCCTTGCGCGTAGGTGGAGCGGCTGGCCGACTTGTGGGTGATCTCGATCCGCTCGCCGGTGCCGGCGAACAGCACCGTGTGGTCGCCGACGATGTCGCCGCCGCGGATGCTGGAAAAGCCGATGGTCGACGGGTCGCGCTCGCCGGTCACGCCACCCCGCGCATACACCGCGCACTGCTTGAGGTCGCGCCCCAGCGCCTGGGCGATCACTTCGCCCATCTTGAGCGCGGTGCCCGACGGCGCGTCCACCTTGTGGCGGTGGTGCGCTTCGATGATCTCGATGTCGTAGCCGGTGGCGAGCGCCTGGGCCGCCATCTCCAGCAGCTTCATCGTGACGTTGACGCCGACGCTCATGTTGGGCGCCATGACGATGGCGATGTCGCGGGCGGCATCGGCGATCACCGCTTTCTGGGCGTCGCTGAAGCCGGTGGTGCCGATCACGGCGTTGACACCGAGTTCGCGACAGGCCTTCAGATGCGCCAGCGTCCCCTCGGGGCGGGTGAAGTCGATCAGCACTCCGGCCTGCGCCAGGCCAGCCCGCAAATCGGACGAGACCGCGACGCCGCTGGCATGACCGAGGAAAGCCGCTGCATCGTTGCCGATCGCCGGGCTTGCCGCAATGTCGAGCGCGCCGGCCAGCCGGCAATCCGCGGAGGCACGGATCGCTTCGATCAGCATCTGGCCCATCCGGCCCGAGGCTCCTGCCACGGCGACTCGGTGCTGTTCCGCTCCTGCCACAGCAACTTTGTGCGGCTCAGCGCCGGCTTGCGCAGGGGAGGAAGTGATGGCCATCCGCGCCCAGTTCAGCGGGCGGGGGATTCCAGCGGCGGGTAGCTTGCCGGCAGCGGCAGGTCCACGACCGGTGCGGCCGCAGCATTCGCGGGTGCGCCTTGGAATTTGTCGAGCGCCGCGTCGCTGGCTTCGAGCACCGGCACCTTGCCCGGACGGACCTTGCGGTCCAGCGTGGCGACGAACTCGGCCTCGCTGGGCATGGTGTCGCCTTCGAAGCGCTGCATCGCATCGCCGGTGAAGAACACCGTCAGCTTGCGCGCTTGAGGTTCGACCCCTTGGCGCTTGAGCGTGAAAACATAATCCCAGCGATCGGCATGGAAAACGCTGGTCAGCAGCGGCGTGCCCAGCACGTCGCGCACCTGCTGGCGATTCATGCCCGGACGCAACGCCTCGACCTGTTCACGCGAGACGAAGTTGCCCTGCACCACCTCGACCCGATAGGGCGTGATCGAATTGGCCATGCGGCCGGTCAGCCCGTCGAAGCTACCGCAGGCTGCGACGACCGAGCTGGCGGCGACTGCGAGCAGGATGCGCCAGCCGTGGTGAAGGTGTCGGGACATGGGTCGGGAAGGTGGCGATATGATCAAACCATTGTAGCGGCTGCCCCTGGAGCGACCCGCCGCGCAGGCCCGAGAAAGACCCATGTCCAACGTCGACGAACTCAAGAGTACCGGCTTGAAGGCCACGCTGCCGCGGCTGAAGATTCTCGAGGTGTTCCAGCGCGGCACGCAGAGGCACATGACGGCCGAAGACGTGTTCCGGGTGCTGCTGCAGGAGCGCACGGACATCGGGCTGGCCACCGTCTACCGGGTCCTGACCCAGTTCGAGCAGGCCGGGATTCTGAGCCGCAGCCATTTCGAAAGCGGCAAGTCGGTCTATGAAATAAACGAGGGAACGCACCACGACCACCTGGTGTGCCTGGATTGCGGACGGGTCGAGGAGTTCTACGACGCCGAGATCGAGCAGCGCCAGCATGCGGTGGCGACCGCCAAGGGCTTCGACATCGCTGAGCATGCGCTCAGCCTGTACGCACACTGCACCAAGCATCCGTGCCCGAATCGGCCCGTGGCTCCGGCGCGGCCGGGACGGGTGGATCCCGGATCGAGTCCGGGATGACCTGACGTTTGATGGATCCCGGGTCCGGTCCGGGGCGGGTCACGGATCCCGGATCGAGTCAGGGGCAGATCAAGGATCCGGATGTAGTCCGGATCGGGATTTCAGGCGGTCACTTGTCCTGTTCCATCGCACGGCGATGGCGCTCGACGAATTCCTGGTAGGTGTCGACACCGCGCAGTTGCAGGATGGTGTTGCGCACAGCGGCTTCCACCAGCACGGCGATGTTGCGACCGGCCACCACCTGGATCACTGCCTTGCGCACCGGCACCCCGAGCACATCCTGCGTCAGCGGCTCATAGGGCAGGCGCTCGTACTCGCGTTCCATGGTCTCGCGCCGCACCAGGTGGACGATCAACTTGAGCCGCATCTTGCGGCGCACTGCGGTCTCGCCGAAGATGGCGCGGATGTCCAGCAGGCCGATGCCGCGCACCTCCAGCAGGTTGCGCAGCAGCTCGGGACAGCGGCCCTCGATGGTGGTCTGGTTGATCCGGTACAGGTCGACAGCGTCGTCCGCCACCAGGCCGTTGCCGCGCGAGATCAGCTCCAGCCCGAGTTCGCTCTTGCCGAGCCCGGACTCGCCGGTGATCATCACGCCAAGGCCCAGGATGTCCATGAACACGCCGTGCATCGAGGTGCGCTCGGCGAAGTGCTTGGACAGGTAGGCGCGCAGCACGTCGACCACGAAGGCGGACGGCTCGTGGGTGGCGAACATCGGGATCTGGGCCCGCTCGCACATCGACAGCAAGGCGTCCGGCGCGACCTGGTTGTCGGTCAACACCAGCACCGGTGGCTCCAGCGTGACGATCCGTGAGATCCGGCGGGCGCAATCCTCGGCCGTGGCGTTGGTGAGATAGGCAATCTCGCGCTCACCCAGGATCTGGACCCGGTAGGGGTGGATGTAGTTGAGGTAGCCGACCAGGTCGGCGCCGGAGCGGGCTGCCCGCACCGCGATTTCATCGAAGCGCCGCTCGGAAGCCCCCAGCCCCGCCACCCATTCCCATTTGAGCTGGGCCCGATGGTCTTCGAACAGGACGTCGGCGCTGACGACGGTTGGTTTCACGTCGCCGGGCCGCCCCAAGACGTGAACGCCCCACGCGCCGGTGAAGCCGGGGCCTCTTTCCCGCCTTGGGGAAGCGCACTCAGCGCAGCGTTAGGCGTGGGGGTCATCGGTTACGCCGGTTGCGCCGACTGCCAGGTAGCGATCATCCGGTGCAGTTCGGCGGCTTGGCTGCTGGCCTTGATCTTCTCGCGCAGCGGGGCGTCGCTGAGCATCTCGGCAATCTCGGACAGGATTTCCAGGTGCTTCTGGGTCGCGGCTTCCGGCACCAGCAGGAAAATCAGGAGATTGACCGGTTGTTCGTCCGGCGCGTCGAAGCCGATCGGATTGGCCAGCTGGAACAACGCGGCCATCGGCGCCTTCAAGCCCTTGATGCGGCCATGGGGAATGGCCACTCCATGCCCCAG
>JAJAZH010000233.1 GCA_026785815.1 Ramlibacter sp.
GCCGTCGGACCGCAGCGCCGCCGGCCTGGAGGCCTGGCGCAAGGCAATGGCGACCCTTGCGCAGTGCCCGAACGTGGCAGTGAAGATCAGCGGCATCGGGCTGGCCGGCAAGCGCTGGACAATCGAAGCGAACCGGCCGGTGGTGCTGGACACGATCTCGATCTTCGGCACCGACCGCTGCATGTTCGCCAGCAACTTCCCGGTTGACGGGATGTGCGCGAGCTTCGAGACCATCTTCAACGGCTTTGCGCAGATCGTCGAAGGCTTCAGTCCGCCGGAGCAGAGCGCGCTGTTCCACGACAACGCGAAGCGGATCTACCGGATCGCCACCTGACCCCGTCGTGCCCGAGCAGGCGGGGACCCAGGGCGTCGTGCTGTCAGTTGAATGCCCTGGATTCCCGCCCCCCGGCTTTCGCGGGGGCAGCTTCGGGAATGACGGTGACGGCTAATGCGCGATCCGCGCCTCCAGTACGCTCTCATTGAGCGCCTGCAGGAACGCCCGCACCGCAGGCGACAGGTCCTTCTTCTTGCGCGTGATGATGCCCAGCTTGGCCATCGAGATCGGCAAGTCCACCGGCACGATGGCGATCATTCCGTAGTTGGCGTAGTGCTGCGCCACGTCCAGCGGCACCACCGAAATCATGTCGGTGCGCTCCAGCAGCGACGTGGTCGCCAGGATCGACGCGGTCTCCATGATGTCGGGCGGCGCCGCGAGGCTCGCCTCCTGCAAGGCCTGCTCGACGCGCCGGCGCATCGGGCTGCCCGAAGGATGAAGAATCCAGGTCTGCTTCACCAGGTCCCCCATCTTGACGGCAGCGCGGTCGAACAGCGGGTGGCCGGGCCGCGCCACGACGCTCATCGGCTCGCCTTCGAGCAACTCAATCTCCAGGTCCTCGTCGTAGAACTGGTCCGGCAGCCGGCCCAGCACCACGTCGAGGTCGCCGCGCAGCAGCCCCGGCATCAACAGGTCGCTGGTGTCCACCTGCACCGTCACCCGCACGCGCGGATGGCCGGCCTTGAAGCGGCCCAGGCCGTGGGTGAGGATGGTGGGCACGGCGCCCATCACGCTGCCGATGCGCACCAGGCCGGCCGCGCCTGCCGCCAGCGCGGCCATCTCGCTGCCGGCATGCTCGAAATCGCTCAGCACGCTGCGGGCGTAGCGGATCATCACCTCGCCGTACACGGTGGGCTCCATGCCGCGCGAATGGCGCTCGAACAGCATGACGCCCAGCCCCTCCTCCAGCTGCTGCAGCAGCGCCGTGGCGGCCGGTTGCGTCGTGTGGATGGCGGCCGAGGCGCGCCGCAGGTTGCGGTGCTCGTCCAGCGCGTCCAGCAGCATCACCTGCCGGCTCTTAATCCGCAGGCGCCGGAACAGGCTGGAGGGCGACGGCTGCTGGCTGTCCGGGAGCGGGAGAGGTTTGGGGATGGTCGCCATGAGCGATTGGGAAACGAGGATCGCAATATAACAAACGACGATTGGATCGATATCGCATCCCGGCCTAAGCTTCGCCCCGTCCTGTCCCAACCCCGAAGGCCCTCTTGACCACGAAGATCACCCGTTTGTCGGTGCGCGACATCCGCTTCCCGACCTCCCGCTCGCTCGACGGCTCCGACGCGATGAACGCGGCGCCCGATTACTCCGCCACCTACGTCATCCTGCACACCGACTCGCCCGGCAAGCACGAGGGCCACGGCCTCACTTTCACCATCGGCCGCGGCAACGAGATCTGCGTCGCCGCAGTCCACTCGCTGGCGCCCTTCGTCGTCGGCAAGACGCTGGAAGAAATCACGCAGAATATGGGCGCCTTCTGGCGCGACATCACCACCGGCGACAGCCAGCTGCGCTGGCTGGGCCCGGACAAGGGAGTGATCCACCTGGCGACGGCGGCGATCGTCAATGCCGTGTGGGACCTGTGGGCCAAGGACGTAGGCAAGCCGATCTGGAAGATGCTCACCGACATGACGCCCGAGCAGCTGGTGCGCTGCCTGGACTTCCGCTTCGTCACCGATGCGCTCACGCCGGAAGAAGCGCTGGCCATCCTGCGCCGCAACCTCCCCGGCAAGGCAGCGCGCGAAAGGGAAATGCTGGAGCGGGGCTATCCCGGCTACACCACCTCCGCCGGCTGGCTGGGTTATTCCGAAGAGAAGATCCGCCGCCTCGCCCGCGAAGGCGTGGCCGAGGGCTGGACCCATTTCAAGCAGAAGGTCGGCGGCAGCATCGAGGAAGACATTCGCCGCTCCTCGATCCTGCGCGAGGAGATCGGCTGGGACCGCAAGCTGATGATGGACGCCAACCAGGTCTGGGAAGTGGACGAATCGGTGGTCAACATGCGCAAGCTCGCCCAGTTCGACCCCTGGTGGATCGAGGAGCCGACCAACCCCGACGACATCCTGGGCCACGCGAAGATCCGCCAGGCAATCGCCCCGATCGGCGTCGCCACCGGCGAGCATTGCCACAACCGCGTGATGTTCAAGCAGCTGCTGCAGGCCGGCTCGATCGACTTCTGCCAGGTCGACGCGGCGCGGCTAGGCGGCCTGAACGAGGTGCTGATCGTGCTGCTGATGGCCGCCAAGTTCAAGGTGCCGGTCTGCCCCCACGCGGGCGGCGTCGGCCTGTGCGAATACGTGCAGAATGTTTCGCTGTTCGACTACATCTGCGTCTCGGCCTCGCTGGAAAACCGGGTGCTGGAATACGTCGACCACTTGCATGAGCATTTCCTGGACCCGGTGGTGATCCGCAATGGCCGCTACATGCCGCCGAAGCGCCCCGGCTACAGCATCGAGATGCATGCCGCGACACTGGCACAGTACGAGTTTCCCAAGGGCGCCGCCTGGGCCTGAAACAATTCACAACGAGAGACAAACCATGAGCAAGACCACTTACCGCCTGCTGGCCGGCGCCCTTTGCGCCTTCGCCCTGGCCGCGCCCGCGCTGGCGCAGTCCGCCTTCCCGAACAAGCCGATCGAAGTGATCGTGCCCTACCCGGCCGGCGGCGGCACCGACGTGCTGGGACGCGCTTTCGCCGAAGCCTCGCACAAGCATGTGGGCCAGCCGCTGCTGGTGATCAACAAGCCGGGCGCCAGCGGCGCCATCGGCTGGGCGGACGTCATCAACGGCAAGCCGGACGGCTACAAGATGGTGCTTTTGGCCACCGACCTGATGACGCAGCCGAACATGGGCTTCACCAAGATCACGTACGAAGACTTCACGCCGATCGCGCGCCTGAACTACGACCCGGCGGCCCTCACGGTGCGCGCCGACTCGCCCTGGAACAGCGTGGAAGACTTCGTCGCCGCCGCCCGCGCGCCGGGCGCCAAGCTCTCCATCGGCAACGGCGGCAACGGTTCGACCTGGCACCTGGCCGCCGCGGCGCTGGAAGACAAGACCGGCGCAAAGTTCAACCACATCCCGTTCACCGGCGCCGCCCCCGCCGCGCTTAACTTGCTGGGCGGCCACATCGACGCCATCACCGTCAGCGCCGCCGAGGTCTATACCCATGTCGCCGCCGGCAAGCTCAAGGTGCTGGCCGTCATGTCCGACCAGCGCATCAAGGGCTTCGAGAAGGTGCCGACGCTGAAGGAGCGCGGCCTGGACATCTCCCTGGGGACCTGGCGCGGCCTGGCCGTCAACAAGGCCACGCCGCCTGACGTGGTTGCCACGCTGCGCGCCATGACCGCCAGGACCGCGCAAGAGAAAACGCTAACAGACGCACTCGACAAGCAGAATATGGGCTATGCCTACGCCGAAGGCGATGCGTTTTACGCCGCCATGGCCAAGGACCACGCGTTCTACAAGCAGCTGATCGCCAAGCTGGGCCTGAAGGACAAGCCGTGATCCTGCCCGACGACGCAAGCGCCGGCACGCTGGTCGGCCGGGCCTGGATCCCACCGGCTGCGGGCACGGTCGCCGGCCCCAGCGTAGTCGCGATCCGCAAGGACGGAGTGTTCGACCTGTCGCAGCAGTTCCCCACCATGAGCGGGCTGCTGGAATTGCCGGACCCGGCCGGCGCGGTGCGCGCCACGTCCGGCCACAAGGTCGGCAGCATCGACCAGGTGCAATGGCTGGCGCCCTGCGACCTGCAGGTGATCAAGGCCGCCGGCGTGACCTTCGCCGAGAGCCTGCTGGAGCGGGTGATCGAGGAGCAGGCCAAGGGCGACCCGGCGCAGGCGGAGTCGGTCCGCACCCGCGTGCTGGAGCTGCTGGGCGGCTCGCTGGCCGGGCTGGTGCCTGGTTCCGACCAGGCGATGAAGCTCAAGCAACTGCTGATCCAGCAGAACATGTGGTCGCAGTACCTGGAAGTGGGCATCGGGCCGGACGCCGAAGTGTTCACCAAGGCTCCGGTGTTGTCGTCCGTGGGCACCGGCGCCGAGATCGGCCTCCACCCCGGCTCCTCCTGGAACAATCCGGAGCCGGAGGTGGTGCTGGCCGTCAACAGTCGCGGCGAGGTCAAGGGCGCCACGCTGGGCAACGACGTCAACCTGCGCGACTTCGAAGGCCGCAGCGCCCTGCTCCTGTCCAAGGCCAAGGACAACAACGCCTCCTGCGCGATCGGCCCGTTCATCCGCCTGTTCGATTCCACCTACTCGATCGACGACGTGCGCCAGTGCACCGTCAACCTCGAAGTGCGCGGCAAGGACGGCTTCGTGATGCGTGGCGACAGTTCGCTCACCAAGATCAGCCGCGACCCGCTGGACCTGGTCGGACAGACCCTCAACCAGAACCACCAGTACCCGGACGGCTTCATGCTGTTCCTGGGCACGATGTTCGCGCCCACACAGGACCGCGACAACCCTGGGGGTGGCTTCACCCACAAGCTCGGCGACGTGGTGCGCATTTCCAGTGAAAAACTCGGTGTGCTGGAGAACACCATCAACACCAGCGACCGCATCGCGCCGTGGACCTTCGGCATTCGCGACCTGTTTAACAACCTGGCCGCGCGCGGCCTGCTGCGACCCTAGAGGCCACCATGACCCAACGCAAACCAAGACTCGCGATGGTGCTGGGCGACCCGGCCGGCATCGGCCCCGAACTGGTCGGCCGCCTGCTGGCCGACCCCGGCACCGCGGCCGCCGCCGACCTGCTGCTGATCGCCGACAAGGGCGAGCTGGAGCGCGGCATGGAGCTGGCCGGCGTACGCACACCTTACCGGCAGGCCGACTCGATTGAGCAGGCGGACCTCAGCCAAGGCAAGCCGGTGCTGGTCGATTTTCGGGGCGCGACGCAAGGCGCCTTCGCACGCGCCGTCTCCAGCGCCCAGGGCGGCCGCTATTGCCTCGACACGCTGGCGATGGCGCTGCAGGCGCATCGCAAGGGCCTGGTCGATGCCATCCTGTTCGCGCCGCTCAACAAGCATTCGCTGCACATGGCCGGCATGAAGACCAACGACGAGCTGCACTGGTTCGTCGAGCAGATCGGGTTCACCGGGCCGGTCTGCGAATTCAACGTGCTGGACGGCCTGTGGACCTCGCGCGTCACCTCGCACATCGCGCACAAGGACGTGGCGGCGCAGATCACCCACGATGGCGTGACGCAGGGCATCGAGCTGATCCACAAGGAACTGCTGCGCAGCGGCGTGGCCCGGCCGCGCATCGCGGTGTGCGGCCTCAATCCGCACAACGGCGACAACGGATCCTTCGGCCGCGAGGAGATCGACATCATCGGCCCGGCGGTGGAAGCTGCGCGCGCGCGAGGCCTGCCGGTGGAAGGCCCGTTCGCGGCCGACACCGTGTTCCTCAAGGTGCAGGGTCCGCAGCGCCAGTACGACGCCATCGTCACCATGTACCACGACCAGGGCCAGATCGCGATGAAGCTGATGGGCTTCTGGCGCGGCATCACGGTGCAGGGCGGCCTGCCGCTGCCGATCCTCACGCCGGCCCACGGCACGGCCTTCGACATCGCCGGCCAGGGCAAGGCCAATCCGGGCGCCATCCTGGCGGCGTTCCAGCTGGCCTGCCGGATGGCGGGTGCGCTGCGCGAGCCAACGGCGGAGTCCGCGCTTGCCTGACCGGGTGGCGCTGGTCACCGGCGCCGGCTCCGGCATCGGCCGTGCGGTGGCGCTGGCGCTGCTGCGATCGGGCTTCCACGTGGTGCTGGCCGGGCGTCGCCGCGACGCGCTCGACGCAACGGCGCGCGACGGCGCGGGTCTCGCAGTCCGCGCGCTGCCGGTGACTTGCGACATCACCGATCCTGCGTCGGTGCAGGCGCTGTTCGAGACGACGCGCAAAACCTTCGGCCGCCTCGACCTGCTGTTCAACAACGCCGGCATTTCCTCGCCGGCCGTCTCGCTGGAAGACCTGTCCTGCGCCGACTGGAACCAGGCGATCGCCACCAATCTCACCGGCGCCTTCCTGTGCACGCAGCAGGCGTTCAGGATCATGAAGGCGCAGTCGCCCCGCGGTGGCCGCATCATCAACAACGGCTCGATCGCGGCCAGCAGCCCGCGGCCGCACCAGGTCGCCTATGCGGCTGCCAAGCACGCCATCACCGGCCTGACCAAGGCCACGTCGCTGGACGGCCGGCCGCACGACATCGCATGCGGCCAGATCGACGTCGGCAACGCCGTCACCGGTCGCACCGAGCGCATGAAGACGGGCGTGCTGCAGGCCGACCTCAGCCTGGCGCCGGAGCCGACCATGGATGTGACGCACGTTGGCAGCGCGGTGGCGCACATGGCCAGTCTGCCGCTGGACGCCAACGTCCAGTTCATGACGGTGATGGCGACGAAGATGCCCTTCGTCGGGCGCGGCTAGCTTGTCATCCCGGCCGCGAGCCGGGATCCTCGCCAACCAGTCCCGCCGTTAAACTGGACTGGAGTCCTCCCATGCCATTCACCTTCCTCGGCCTCTCCCCCGACCTCGTCCACGCCGCCTCCGAGCTCGGTTTCGCGACGCCCACGCCGGTCCAGGCGCAAGCGATCCCGATCATCCTGCGCGGCGCCGACCTGCTGGCCTCGGCCCAGACCGGTTCCGGCAAGACCGGCGCCTTCGGCCTGCCACTGCTGCAGCGGCTGGCGCAGGGCCAGGCCGACACGCCGCGCCGCGTTCGCGCGCTCGTGCTGGTGCCCACGCGCGAACTGGCGGCGCAGGTTGGCGAGGTGCTGCGCAGCCTCGGCAGCCACCTGCCGCAGCGGCTGAAGATCGCCGTGGTGTTCGGCGGCGTGTCGATCAATCCACAGATGATGGCCCTGCGGGGCGGCGCCGACATCGTGGTGGCGACGCCGGGCCGGCTGCTCGATTTGCTGGAGCAGAACGCGCTCAAGCTGTCCGCGGTCGAGACGCTGGTGCTCGACGAGGCCGACCGTCTGCTGGACCTGGGCTTCTCGGACGAACTGCAGCGGCTGCTGACGTTGCTGCCGGCGCAGCGGCAGAACCTGTTCTTCTCCGCCACATTCGCGCCGGAGGTGCAAACGCTGGCCAACACGCTGCTGCGCGATCCGGTGCGGGTGGAGGTGGCCGCCACGCTCGCCAACGAGCCGGGCATCGTGCAGCGCGTGATCGCCGTGGACGCCATCAAGCGCACCGAGTTGCTGCGGCATTTGCTCAAGGAAAACGAGAACGCCTGGTCGCGCGTGCTGGTGTTCGTCGCCACCAAGTACGCGGCCGAGCATGTCGCCTGGAAGCTGCACAAGAACGGAGTTTTTGCGACGCCGTTCCACGGTGATCTGAGCCAGGGCGCCCGGACCAAGGTGCTGGCCGAATTCAAGAACGAGCAGTGGGATGTGGTGGTGACCACCGACCTGGCCGCGCGCGGAATCGACATCGCGCAGTTGCCGGTGGTGGTGAATTACGACCTGCCGCGCTCGGCCGTCGACTACGTCCACCGGATCGGCCGCACCGGCCGCGCCGGCGAGCCGGGCCTGGCGGTGAGTTTCGTCAGCACCGGCACCGAGGCGCACATGGGCCTGATCGAAAAGCGACAGGGCCTGAGCCTGCCGCGGGAAGTGATTGCCGGTTTCGAGCCGGCCGAAGCGGCCGTAGCCGCAAGCCCCGGTACCGGTGGCGTCAAGGGCAAGCGCCCGAGCAAGAAGGACAAGCTGCGGGCCGCTGCGGCGAAGACCGGCGGCTGAGGCCCTTCGACAAACCGGGCGCAGCAACGCGCAGCCCCCTTCCCTAGATATCCTGTTGCGCCGCGGCGGCTTCGGCTGGCCTGGCTTTGCGCTGCGCCGGCTTGGCCAGGATCTCGATGTAGAACTGGCTGGCGCCTTCCTTGGCCACGCCGTCGACCAGCGCGATCAGGGTCGAGAGGTGCGCC
>JAJAZH010000234.1 GCA_026785815.1 Ramlibacter sp.
GCACCCGGTTGGTCTGGCTGGAAGCGCCGGGGTCGGTCACTCTCGAATTCGTCCCGCTGGCGCACCTGGCGCAGATCTGCCGGGCCCGCGGCGTCACCACCGCGCTGGACAACACCTGGGGCGCTGGCCTGGCCTTCAATGGCTTCGACCTCGGGCGCGGCGAGCGCACCGCGGCCGGCAACGGCGCCGACATCGTGATGCACGCGCTGACCAAGTACCCCAGCGGTGGCGGCGACGTGTTGATGGGAAGCATCGTCACGCGCGACGACGGCCTGCACCTGAAGCTCAAGCTCGCGCACATGCGCCTGGGCTTCGGCGTCGGCGCCAACGACGCCGAAGCGGTGCTGCGCTCGCTGCCGAGCCTCTCGTTGCGCTATCGCGCCCACGACATCGCCGCCCGCGCGCTCGCCGGCTGGCTGTCGAACCGGGCCGAGGTCGCGCAACTGCTGCACCCCGCGTTCGAAGGCTCGCCCGGCCACGCCCACTGGAAGGCGCTGTGCACCGGCGGCGACGCCGGCGACGAGGGTCTGGCAGCGGGCCTGTTTTCCGTGGTGTTCCATGAGCGCTACAGCCCGGCGCAGGTCGACGCCTTCTGCGACGCGCTGCGGCTGTTCAAGCTCGGTTACTCCTGGGGTGGGCCGGTCAGCCTGGTGGTGCCATACGACATCGCCTCGATGCGCAGCCGGCAGCTTGCAACCTGGAAGCACAAAGGCGTGCTGGTGCGCTTCTCGATCGGGCTGGAGGCAGTGTCCGACCTGCGCGCCGACCTCGAGCAGGCCCTGCAGGCGCTGGCCGCGCACCGGTAACCGCGATGCTCGACAAGACGGTCTTCGAGGCGATTTCCCTGGCGGCGCCGATGGGCGTGTTCCAGGCCGACCAGACCGGTGCGGTGGTGGAAGCCAGCCGCCGCTGGGACATCCTGTTGCAGACCGGCGCCCGAGGATCGCTGGGCAGCAACTGGCTGGCGTCGGTGCATCCGCGGGACCGCGACCAGGTCGAGCGCGCCTGGCGCACTTCGGTGGACCAGGGCGTGCCGTTCGACATGGACTTCCGGGTGCTGCCCGGCCACGAGGGCGCGGAGCCGGGCCATGTTCGGATGCAGGCCAGTCCGGCTCTTTGGGGCGATCCGCCACGTCCAGGTTTCATCGCGGTGGCCGGCGACATCAGCAAGCGCAGGCTGGTAGAGCAGCAGCTGCGATCGTCCAACCGGTTCCTGGAGCGGGCCGAAAGGCTCAGCGGCGTGGGCGGCTGGGAGGCCGACCTGCGCCACCGTCAGGTGAAGTGGACCGACCAGAACTGCCGCATCTACGATCTTGAACCCGGGCACAAGGCCGGGTTCAACGAACACCTGAAGTATTTCGACAAGGACGCGCAACGCGAACTGCTGCGTGCGGCCCGCCATTCGTTGCGCAGCGGCGAAGCCTGGGACCTGAGCCTGCCGATGGTGACGGCCCGGGGCCGGCCGATCTGGGTTCGCTCCCTGGGTCTAGCCGAGTTCGAGGACGGCGTCGCCGTCCGGCTGGTCGGCTCGCTGCAGGACATCACGCAGCAGCAGGCATCGCGCGAGGCCCTGCGCGAAAGCGAAGAGCGGCAAAAGCGGGCGATGGATGCTTCGCGGCTGGCGCTGTGGGACCTCGACCTGGAGACCGGCCTGGGCTACCTGTCGGAAAACTGGTCGGAGCTGCTGGGCGGCGCGCCCCAGGTGATGGTGACCGACTTCGAGGGCCTGATGGAACGGGTGCCCGAGGCCGACCACCAACGCATCGCGGCAGCGCTCAGCGACGCCGTCAAGGGCGTGACCGAGCGCTACGACATCGAACACCAGGTGCGCCGCAACGACGGGTCGGTGATCTGGATCCAGAGCCAGGGCCGGGTGTCCCGCCGCGACGCCAGCGGCCGCGCCTTGCGGGCCACCGGCACCAACCAGGACATCACGGTCCGCAAACTGGCTGAGCTGCAGCTGGCACGCTCCGCGGCGATCACCCGGGCGACACTGGATTCGGCGGCGGACGGCATCCTGGTGATGAGCGGACAGCGCGAGATCCTGCTGTACAACCGGCAACTGCTCGAAATGATGAAGATCCCCGACGGGTTGCGGGACGGCACGCGCGAGAGCTGGGGCGACATCATCGTCTCGCAAGTCACGGACCCGCAGGCGTACACCCGTCGCGTTCAAACCTTGTACGACGCGCCCGGGAACGAATCGTTCGACGTGCTCGAATTCAAGGATGGCCGGGTGTTCGAACGCTACGGCCGGCCGATGGCGCTGGAAGGGGCGCCGCTTGGGCGGGTCTGGAGCTTCCGCGACGTCACCGAAAAACAGCGCGCCGATGCGCAAATCAAGCAGGCAAAGGAGGCGGCCGAGTCCGCCAACCGCGCCAAGACCGAGTTCCTGGACACCATGAGCCATGAGATGCGGACGCCGCTCAATGGCATGCTGGGCATGACCCGGCTGCTGCTGGCCGAAACCCTGCCGCCGCAGCAGCGGCGCTATGTCGAACTGGCCGACTCCAGCGCCCAATCGCTGCTGGTGCTGATCAACGACCTGCTCGACCTGGGCAAGATCGAGTCCGGCCGCGTCGAGTTTGAGCATATCGAGTTCAGCATCGCCGAGTTGACGCGCGACCTGGGCGACCTGTACGGCCTGCGCGCGAAAGACAAGGGTCTGCAGTTCGAACTGCGGCTCGATCCCGCCGTGCCGGACCGGGTGGTGGGTGACCCTGGCCGGCTGCGACAGGTGTTGAACAACCTCCTGAGCAACGCATTGAAGTTCACCGAATTCGGCTGGATCGGCCTGGACATCCACCCCGCATCGAAGTCGGGCGCCCGGCTGATGATCGGTTTCACGGTGTTCGACACCGGTATCGGAATCCCGAGCGAGGTGCAGGGCGGATTGTTCCACCGGTTCTACCAGGCCGACAGTTCCACCACGCGCGAGTACGGCGGCACCGGCCTCGGCCTGGCCATCGTCAAGCAGCTGTGCGAGCAGATGGGCGGCCAGGTCAGCGTCCAGAGCGAGTCGGGCCGGGGCGCGTCGTTTCGCTGCCAGCTGCCGTTCACGCCAGCCGTCAAGAGCGCGCCAGTGCCTGCGCCGTTGGCCCCGGCGCCGGTGCGGCCGACCCGGCCGGTCCGCAGCCAGCGGATCCTGGTGGCGGAGGACAACGAGACCAACCAGATCGTGGTCAAGGGCATGCTGCAACTGGCGGGCTATGCGGACGTCACGGTGGTCGAAGACGGCCAGCAGGTGCTCGACGCGGTGGCGCGGGAAAACTTCGACGCGATCCTGATGGATTGCCGGATGCCGGTCATGGATGGCTACGAATCGGCGCAGCGCCTGCGCGCGGCCGGATGGCGCTTGCCGGTGATCGCGCTGACGGCCAACGTGTCGGAAGAGCAGCGCCAGCGCTGCCTGGCTGCCGGGATGGACGACTTCTTGTCCAAGCCGATCGATGCCTCGCAACTGGGCCAGGTGCTGGAGCGATGGACAGCGGCCGCCAAGGAAGCGGTGTTCGCCCAGCAGAAGGCGCTGGACCGGATGGACGGCGACCGGCAGCTGTTCGGTCAGGTGCTCGATTCCTTCGTCGCGCTGGCCCCCCGCACCTTGCAGCAGGTGCGCGACGCCCTCGAAGGGGGCGACGCCAGCACCGTCCACCGGCACCTCCACTCGCTGGCCGGCTCGGCCGCGATGGTCAGCGCCGAAGTGATGAGCAAGCTGGCGCGCGAGCTCGAGCAACCGGCGCTCGAAGGCCGCACCGCCGCGGTCGCACAGGGGTTGATCGCGCTGCAATCGGCCTTCCAGGATTTTGTCGCGGCCCGCGCCGCTACCATGCAGGACCAGCTTTCATGAACTCACCCCTCGTCACGCCGCCGTCCGACTCCAAGCCCGCCTCGATTCTGGTGATCGAGGACGACCCGATCCAGCGGCTGGCCGTGGTCGGCACCCTGCAGCGCGTCGGCTACCGCGTGCTGTGGGCCGTCGATGGCGTGCAGGGTCTGGAGCTGGCGCGCCAATCCGCGCCCGACCTGATCGTCTGTGACGTCGTCATGCCGGGCATGAACGGCTACCAGCTGGTCACTTCCTTGCGCCAGGAGGCCGGACTCGCCGAAGTGCCGGTGATCATGCTGACCAGCTTGGTGGAGCGGGCCCAGGTCCGGGTTGGCATGACGTCGGGCGCCGACGATTACCTGGCCAAGCCGCTGAACGCCGCCGAACTGCGCGACGCAGTGGCGGCGCTGCTGTCGCGACGCAAGGCGCGGCGCGAAGAAATCGTGGGTGAGATCAAGGACAAGTTCCTGGCCGCGCTGGAAGGTCAGAAGCAGTCGCTGGCGAATCTCTACGAGCAGCGGCTGTTCAAGGAACTCAACAGCCGCTGGGACGACAGCGGCCGCTACAACGAGGCGCTGGACTATCCCGTTTCCGTGGTGCTGGCAGTCGACCTGTTCTCGGCCATCCTGGCGCGGCAATCGCCCAGCGACGACCTCGCCGCCGCGGTGCGCCAGGGCTACCAGAACGCGCGCGACACGCTGTACCTGTTCGGCGCCCGTCATCTGGTGCCGCAGAGCGACGACCTGCTTGCGGTGTTCGTTGCGCCGACCGAAACCGATACCGTCGCCTTTCGCGTGCGTGCACTGCGGGGCGCGCTGGCGCTCGTGAAGGGCCCCGACAGCGGAATGACCGTGGCGCTGCACAGCGGCCATGCCACGCTGGTGCACGTGACCGACCCGCTGCATGGTGACGCCGGCAGCGTGCTCACCGGCGAGACCGCGCCGGCGGCGACCGCGCTGCAGGCGTTCGCGCGCAAGGCCGGCTGGCGGGTGGCCTGCTCGGCGACGCTGCTGGAGGGACTGGATGGGCAGGTCGTGACCGGGCAACAGGCCAGCTTCGATTCGGGCGGAACGACCCTGACCGCGGTCGAGGTTCTGTCGCTGAACTGAGTCAATCCATCATTTCCAGCCGGGTCACGGATGCCTTACAGTGAGCCCACCTGAGTAACTCAACGGAACAGCCTGTGGCCACACCCAATTACGGATACGAGAAGCGCCAAAAAGAGCTGGCCAAGAAGCGCAAGAAAGAAGACAAGCTCAAGGCCAAGGCCGATCGCAAGGTCGGCGGGCCTGAGGGGGACGGCGAGGGCGGCGCCGATGATGGCGAGACGGGTGCCGTGCCACCCGCGAACGGAACACCAGCGCAAGGCTGACCCCCTCACTTTCACCCGGCCCCAAGTCCCGCCTGAGGATCACGCAGCAACGGCTGACGCTTGCCTCGCACCACCCGGCACCCCGGGTCATTCCTGAAGCTGGCGCGCCACGATGTCCCGCGCCAGCGCGCTCATGGCCGCGGCCGACCGGTCCGCGGGCACGATGCTCGAAGCGCTGCCATACAGCCTGAAGTTGCGTTCGATCGAGGCGGCATAGCCCGGGTCGTAGTGCTTGAGCAGCAGCTCCCGCACCACCGGTTCGATGTCGCCGGCGCGCACCTGCGCCTGCCAGAGCGCCACCACCTCCCGCCCGCGCAAGGTCACCAAGGCGGCCAGGCGATCGCAAAACAGCTCCGGGTCGGTCACGAAAAAGGCGTAGTCCTCCAGCAGCAGCGCCACCCGTTCGCTGTCGTCCAGCTCCAGCCGCAGGCAGGGGCTGGCGCGCATGGCCTCGATCACCGCCTGCGGAACCGCGAGATTGCCGACCTTCTTGCTTTCGCTTTCGATGAACACCGGCTGGCTGGCGTCGAACTGCCGCAACCGGTCCCAGACCAGGGTGTCAAAGCGTTTCTGCGTCGGCTGCGGCTGGCCCGGCACCTGTCCGAGCACCGAGCTGCGGTGGCAGGCCAGGTCCTCCAGGTCCAGCACCTGGGCACCGGCTTGCTCCAACGCTTGCAGCAGCCGGGTCTTGCCGGAGCCGGTGGGGCCGCAGATCACGCGGTAGTGCAGCCGCCGGGCCTGCAGCGGCAGGTCGGCCAGCACGGCGGTGCGGAACGCCTTGTAGCCGCCCTCGATCACCGACACCTTGAAGCCGATCTGGTCCAGCACCAGCGCCAGCGACCCGCTGCGCTTGCCCCCACGCCAGCAGTAAACCAGCGGCTGCCAGCCGCGCGGCTGGTCGAGCAGCTCGCGCTCGATGTGGCGCGCGATGTTGGCGGCGGCCAGCGCGGCGCCCCGTTTTTTCGCTTCGAATGGATTGACCTGCGCGTAGACGGTGCCGACGCGGTGCCGCTCCGAGTCGTTCAAGGTCGGCCAGTTGCGCGCGCCGGGCAAGCGGTCTTCGGCAAATTCCGATTCGCTGCGGGCATCGATGACGGCACTGAACTCGGCCAGTCGCGCGATCGCGTCGGCCGCCGCGACCATCTGGACAGTCACTTGAGGATCTTCTTCAGTTCGGGCCAGACGTTGGCGAGCATCTGGGGCTGGGCCTCGGCCCGCGGGTGGATCCGGTCGTTCTGGAACCAGCGGGCAGTGTCATCCACGTCCGCGACCCCCTTGAGCAAAAACGGAACCAGCGCCGACTTGCTCGACTTCGCCACTTTTTCGAACATCCCGGCGAAGCGGTTGCTGTAATCGGTGCCGTAGTTCGGCGGTACCTGCATGCCGACCAGCAGCACCCGGGCGCCGGCTTTCTGCGCGGCCCGCACCATGCTCGACAGGTTGTCTTCGGTGCCTGCCAGCGGCAGGCCGCGCAGCGCGTCGTTGCCACCGAGCTCGATCACGACCACGTCCGGCTTGTGCTGCGTCAGCAGGGCGGGCAGGCGCGACCGGCCGCCCGACGTGGTGTCGCCGCTGATGCTGGCGTTCACCAGCCGCGCTGGAATTTTCTCCGCGGCCAGTCGGGCTTCCAGCAGGGCGACCCAGCCGCTGCCACGCTTCAGGCCATACTCGGCACTGAGCGAATCCCCGACCACCAGGATGGTCGCCTCGCCCGCGCCGTAGGCGGGGACGAGAACACTGCCCGCCAGTGCCGCAGCGATGAAGTTGCGGCGCGTCCAACCAGCCAAATCCATGTCAGATCCCATCATTTCCGTTGAGCACGTTTACAAGTCGGTGACCGATTCGACCGGCACGCTCGACATTTTGCGTGATATCGATTTCTCCCTGGCCGCCAGGGAGACCGCCGCGATCGTCGGCGCGTCGGGCTCTGGCAAGAGCACGTTGCTGTCCATCATCGCGGGCCTGGACACACCGAGCCGCGGCACCGTCCGGCTGGCGGGCCAGGACCTTTTCACGATCGACGAGGACGACCGGGCGGCGCTGCGGGCGCAGAAGGTCGGCTTCGTGTTCCAGAGCTTCCAGCTGATGGGCAACCTGACGGCACTGGAAAACGTCATGCTGCCGCTGGAACTGGCCGATCGGCGCGACTCGCGCAAGGCGGCGACCGACATGCTGGCGCGAGTCGGCCTGGCGCAGCGGCTCGGGCACTACCCCAAAGTTCTGTCGGGCGGCGAGCAGCAGCGGGTCGCGCTGGCCCGGGCTTTCGTGGTCCAACCCGCGGTGCTGCTGGCCGACGAACCGACCGGCAGCCTCGACTTCGCGACCGGGGAAACCGTGATGGCGCTGATGTTCGACCTGAACCGCGAGCAAGGCACGACGCTGGTTCTGGTGACGCACGACGCCGGCATCGCCGCGCGCTGCGAGCGACGCATTACCATCGAAGCTGGCCGCATCGTCCCCTGACCGCCAGCTGCCGCCGGGGCGGTCGCCATCCACCGAAAGAGCGAGATGAACATGAAACCGAGCAAGCTGCGCGCGACATCGCTGGGTCTGGCGCTGGGCCTGATGCTGGTGGCGGGGGCCGGCGGCGCCGCCGCGCAATCGTTCCCGGCGAAACCGGTGCGGATCATCGTGCCACAGACCCCCGGCGGCGCTTCCGACCTGCTGGCGCGGGTGGTTGGCCAGAAGCTGTCGGAGCGCTGGGGCCAGCCGGTCGTGGTGGAGAACCGCGCCGGCGCCGGCGGCAATGTCGGCACCGATTACGTTGCCAAGTCGCCGGCCGACGGCTACAC
>JAJAZH010000235.1 GCA_026785815.1 Ramlibacter sp.
GCTCAGGGCCTGCGGCAGGGCCGGCTTTTCCAGCTGCAGCAGGAACACCGGCGTCGCTTCGAACGGATAGTGAAAGACGTAATTCGACAGCGGGCGCAGCTTCGACGCCCGCATCGGATCGCCGAATTCGTCGACCAGCAGCACCCGCGAATAAGACTTGGGTCTCGCATCAGCCGCAAAAGCAGGCCATGTGGCCACTGACGTGGCGCAGGCCGCGCCTGCAGAGCAAGTTTCGATGAAGCCGCGACGGTCCATGCCACCCCCATTTGGTTGGGTCGAAATTAACGGAGCGGCGCGCCGATGTCAAAGAAAAGTCGTTAAGCCCGCGCGAATCAGGAAAAAAACCGCCGTCATGGCGGTTTTTGACCGGGCGGCCGACTCTCAGCCGGCGTGGGCCAGCCCCACCTGGTGGTTGAACTGTTGGCAGGCGATCTCGAAGCTCCGGATTTCGAACAGCGCGTCGCGCAGGCTCATCTCTCCAGCCTCCATCAACTTGCCAGCCAGATGCTCGGTCAGCGGCTTGAGGCGCGCCAGCAGCGTGCGCGTTTCGCCGTAAAGCCGTTCGCTCTGCTGCTCCATCAGCAGCCGGGTTTCGTCGTCCAGGTTGCGCGTGCCGCCGGGGGTGTCCAGTGCGCCGTAGTTCAGGCGGGTCTTGCGGTACATGCCCATCTCGGCCACTGCGTGATGCAACAACCGGGTCACGCGCGTGATGTCGTTGTGGGCGCCATTGGTCGTGCCTTCTTCGCCGAAGAACAATTCCTCGTTCGCCATGCCACCCAGCAACACCCGGACGTCGTGCTCGATGTCGCCCTTGGTTTTGAGCAGGTTGTTGCCCTGCTTGTGGAACACGAATCCCAGCGCGTTGTTGCGCGGGTTGGCCTTGAGCGAGATCTTGATGGTCTTCATCTCGGCCTGGATGGTTTCCCAGTTGCCTTGCGCCGCTTCCCGCTCGCGCATGAAGTCGACCAGAAAATGGCCCCATTCGTGCACCGCGATCACCCGGCGATCGCGCTCGCGGTCCTTGGTGGTGCGCTCGGTGACGTTGCCGACCAGCACCCGTTCGGCCGCCTGCATCAAGGTGCCCTCGCCGATGTTGTCGCCGGCCTGCACGGCAATGATGCCCGCCTGGTTGACGATCGTCTCCAGGTCGGCTGGGCTGCGGCCCTCGGTGATCGCCACCAGGTGGCGCAGGTCCATCCCTTCGTCGAGTTTGCCGGCGCGCTGCGCGAGGTAGTGACCGATGATGGCCTGGCGCTCCTCGCGATTGGGCATCCGGAAATCGACCTTCATCTGGAAGCGGCGCAGCATCGCCTCGTCCATCACCTGCGTTTCCTGGTTGAAATTGCTGGCGACGATCCAGATGATCTCGGCGTCGGCCTTGGTCCGGACCCCATCCAGCACCGCGAGCAGCATGTTCTGCGTGTCGTCGTCGAACTTGCGGTTGCCGCCGCGCTTCATGAACAGGTCCTGCGCTTCATCCAGGAAGACGATGCAGCGCTTGCGGCGCTTGGCCATGGTGAGGATGCGGCCGAGCGTCTGCGAGCCGCCGCCGACGAAACCGGTTTCGAGATTGGCTGCCGAATGAAACAGGATCGGCAACTGCAGTTCCTTTGCCAGGTAGCTGGCCAGCTTGGTCTTGCCGGTGCCAGCCGGACCGCTGAACATCACGTTGAACGGCTTGTTCACGCCATAGTCGGCGTAGGCCTGACGGCGCTGGTACTGGTCCTTGATCTGGGCGACTTCCGCCTTGATGTCGTCCATGCCGACCAGCTCGTTGATGTCGCCGTGCACCTGCGAAGGCTCGAGGAACTTCAGCGACTTCAATTGGCCGCGCAACTGGAACCAGAGAAAAGCCAACAGGCCCAGCGTCATGGCGGCCGAAATGACGGCGCTCAGACCGGCTTTCCAGGCGTCTTTCTCGCTCTGCGGACGGGCGCCCGAAAAGCGCTGCTCGAGCCTGGCGAAAACTTCGGCGCTTTCGGCGTCGAGCTCGGACTTGGGGACAAAGCCCAGCTTGCCGCCCCATGCCGCGTTGACGGCCTTGTCGGTGAAAATCTTGGTTTCGATGTCGGAGGGGTAGTAGGCGTACTGCTTGCCCTTCGACTCGATCAGGATGTAACGCTCCGAGACATTCCAGGAGAGAGGCGTATAGATCACGGTGATCCGGTCGGCGCCGTTTTCCTCGAGGAAGCTCAACACCGAGCCGGTGCCGAACACCACCGGCAGCGCCTTGTTGTAGCTCCACACGCCATCGGAGTTGCCGATGGCCATGGCCTTGACCTGTTCGGCGAGCCGCTCATGGCGCTGCAGCACCGACCAGGAATAGGCCGCTGTCACCGGAATCAGCAGGGCCACGGACAGCACGAAGAGCTTGACCCCGGCGGACTGGATCGTGAACCAATCCTGCAGGCGCGCGGCGGCTTTCTTGAGCGCGGCCCAGGGCGAGGACGGCGACTCGTCCGGCTCGCGCAGTTCGGGCTGTTGGGGGGCGGTGGATGAACGATCCGACATGTGCGACTTCCAGGATGCAGAGCAGCTTGGCAAACATATTTTCTCTGTCAGAGCAATCCTACAGAGAGCGCTCCTGGTGCGATCACGGTAGGGTTATCGTTCAACTGGTTACGACGGGCAACGTGACAAATTCACGGGTCGACATCGACCCTCGTGCCGATTGACGACATCGCACTGCGAAAGCAAAAATCTGCCGCCAAGAACCACCTAGCTACTGGGATGCAAAATGCCTGGTGAAATTATTTGCGGATGAGCACCATGTCACCGCCGCTGCGGCGCTGGCGATTGCCAGCCAGGTGGCGCGCGAACAGATCGACGCCTTGCCCTCGCTGGATTGCTCGCTGGATTGCTCGACCTTCGGGTTCGACCCGCCCTACTTCGACTCCAGGTCCGAGCGGGCGGCCTGATCTTCGGGCCCGGCGGGCCTGCGCCACTCTGAGCCAATCACTTCGCCTCGAAGGCCGGATCTCCGCGCCTGCGGAGTGCCGAGCTTGGCACTTTCGCTGCTCCGTTGTTATACTCCTGTAAAACATTGGAGAACGCCATGCTGCACGCATCTTTGCGCCGTTCAGGCGGCTCTTACATCATGACGGTGCCCCTTTCGTACGTGGAGCAAAACCACCTCGATGCCGGGTCGCGCCTGGCGATCGAAATTGTGGGAGACGAGCTCAAGATCAGGCCGCAGCGCCAACGCAAAACCCTGGCCGAGCTATTGAAGGCAACACCGCGCGGCCTGCACCGTGCGGAAGGTTGGGATGAACTGGGGGCGGCAGGAGCCGAGCTGTGACGCCTGACCGGGGCGACATCCTGCACCTGGCCTTCGATCCGGCCAGCGGACGGGAAATGAAAGGCAACCACTTCTGCCTGGTCGTCTCGCCCCGAGCCTTCAACACCCGTTTCAAGCTGGCCATGGTGTGCCCCATTTCAGGCGGTGCCGCCCAGGCAGCCCGCAGCGCTGGCTTTCTGGTGTCGCTGATGGGCCAGGGCCTGCGAACCGACGGGCAAGTGCACGCGCATCAGATCAAATCGCTGGACTGGGCCTCACGCCAGGCCACACTGGTCGAGCGTGCGCCTGACGTGGTGGTGCAAGAGGTGCTGATGTGTCTGCGCAGTGTGCTCGATGACTGACCATCGGACATGAACCGTCGCCGCTACACCGAAGCCAGTCTGTGCAGAAACAGCTCGATGGCCAGTCAGTCAACCGAGCATCGCATCACTTGCCGCTCAGCCCCATCGAACGCGTGATCACTTCTTTCATGATTTCATTGGTGCCGCCGTAAATGCGCTGCACCCGCGCGTCGGCATAAGCCCGCGTGATCGGGTACTCCCACATGTAGCCGTAGCCGCCGTGCAGTTGCACGCATTCGTCCATCACCTTGCACTGCAGGTCGGTGGTCCAGTACTTCGCCATGCTCGCCGTCGCGGTGTCCAGCCGGTCCTGGTTGACCAGCTCGCAGCACTTGTCGACAAAGACGCGCGCCACCTGCACTTCGGTCTGCAGTTCGGCCAGCTTGTAGCGCGTGTTCTGGAACGACGCCACCGGCTGGCCGAACACCTTGCGCTCCTTGACGTACTGCACGGTCCAGTCGATCGCTGCCTGCGAGGCAGCCACAGCGGTGACGGCGATCTGCAAGCGCTCCCATGGCAATTGCTCCATCAGGCAGATAAAGCCCTTGTTCTCGAAAGCCGGCCCGCCCAGCAGGTTGGACGCGGGGACGTCGCAGTCGTCGAAAAACAGCTCCGACGTGTCCTGCGCCTTCAGCCCCAGTTTCTTGAGCCGCTTGCCGGTCTCGAAGCCCTTCATGCCGCGTTCGACCAGCAACAGGCTGGTGCCCTTGGCACCGGCAGCGGGATTGGTCTTGGCCACCACGATCACCAGGTCGGCGTGCCAGCCGTTGGTGATGAAGGTCTTGCTGCCATTGAGCCGGAAGCTGCCGTCAGCTTGCCCGATTGCCGTGCTCTTGATGCCCTGCAGATCGCTGCCGGCCGCGGGCTCGCTCATGGCGATGGCGCCGACCAGCTCGCCACTGGCCAGCCGCGGCAGGTAGCGAAGCTTCTGCTCCGGCGTTCCGTAGTGCAGGATGTACGGCGCGACAATTTCGCTGTGCAGGCCGAAGCCGACGCCGCTGAAGCCGCCGCGGGCCAGCTCTTCCATCTGCACCACGGAATACAGCTTGTCGCCGCCCGCACCTCCTAAATCGTCGGGCATCGTCATGCACAGGAATCCGTTCTGGCCGGCCTTGCGCCAAAGCTCGCGATCGACATAGCCCTGCTCTTCCCAGGCCTCGTGGTGCGGGGCGATCTCTCGCTCCATGAAGCGCCGGAAGCTGTCCCGGAACGACTCGTGCTCGGGACTGAAAAGTGTGCGTTCGATCATGTCGGTGGCTCCTCGCGAACGGCCATTCTGACCTGAAGCGGGTCCGGGTCACAATCGTGTTCCGGTAACGACTTTCTCGGAGGAGCCCCATGACCGAAGCATTCGTCTACGACGCGATCCGCACCCCGCGCGGCAAAGGCAAGAAGGACGGCAGCCTGCACGAAGTCAAGCCGGTGACCCTGCTGGCCGGCGTGCTCACCGAGCTGCAGCGCCGCAACGATTTCGATACCAGCCAGGTCGACGACGTGGTGATGGGCGTGGTCTCGCCGATCGGCGAACAGGGCTCGGTCATCGCCAAGGTCGCGGCGTTGAAAGCGGGCTGGGATTTCCGCTGCTCGGGCGTGCAGCTCAACCGCTTCTGCGCCTCGGGCCTGGAGGCGGTCAACATGGCGGCGCAGAAAGTGCGTTCCGGCTGGGAAGACCTGGTGGTGGCCGGCGGGGTCGAGAGCATGAGCCGGGTGCCGATCGGCTCGGACGGCGGCGCCTGGGCCCAGGATCCGGAAACCAACTGCGCCACCGCGTTCGTGCCGCAGGGCATCGGCGCCGACCTGATCGCCACGCTGGAAGGCTTCAGCCGCGACGACGTCGACGCTTTTGCGATGGAGTCTCAGCAGCGTGCGGCCCGGGCCCGCGAAGGCGGCTTCTTCGCCGGATCGGTGGTGCCGGTCAAGGACTTCCTGGACCAGACCATCCTGGCGCAAGACGAGTTCATCAAGCCCCGCACCACGCTGGAGGGCCTGGCCGCGCTGCGCCCGGCGTTCGAGCAGCTCGGCGCCATGGGCTTCGACCAGATCGCGATCAGCCGCTACCCGCAGGTCGAACGGATCCACCACGTCCACCATGCCGGCAACTCCTCGGGCATCGTCGACGGCGCGGCGGCGATCCTGATCGGCAGCGAGCAAGCTGGCAAGACGCACGGCTTCACGCCGCGGGCGCGGATCGTTTCGGCGGCGCTGTCCGGCGCCGACCCGACCATCATGCTCACCGGTCCGATGCCGGCCGCCCGCAAGGCGCTGGCCAAGGCCGGCATGACCATCGACCAGATCGACCTGTTCGAAGTCAACGAGGCATTTGCCGCGGTGCCGATGCGCTTCATGAAAGAGTTGGGCGTTGCGCACGACAAGGTCAACGTCAACGGCGGCGCGATCGCCATGGGCCATCCGCTCGGAGCCACCGGCGCGATGATCCTCAACACGCTGATCGACGAGTTGCATCGCCGCCAGCTTCGCTTTGGAATGGCGACGCTGTGTGTCGGTGGCGGCATGGGGATCGCGACCATCGTTGAGCGGATGTAGTCACTTGTCGTCCCGGGCTTGACCCGGGATCCATGCATCCGAGCCAAGCCAACCCACCTGACGCCAACATGGATTGCGGGTCGAGCCCGCAATGACAAGATCATGCAAACCATCCGCTACGAACTCGCCGACGGCGTCGCGACGATCACCTTCGACGAGCCGGGCTCGCCGGTCAACACCATGAGCGCGGCCTGGCAGCTTGAGCTCCCCGAGGTGACAGCCCAGGTCGTGAAGGACAAGGAAATCCTGCGCGGGATCATCCTGGCTTCCGCCAAGAGCACCTTTTTCGCCGGCGCCGACCTCAAGGCAACGATGCGGCTGCAGCCCGCGGACGCGCCGCGCGTGTTCGCGGAGATCGAGCAGACCAAGAAGTGCTTTCGCACGCTGGAGACGCTGGGCAAGCCGGTGGTCTCATGCCTGAACGGGTCTGCGCTCGGCGGTGGCTGGGAGGTGGCGCTGGTCGGGCACCACCGGGTCGCCGTCGACAGCCCGAAGATCCAGTTCGGCCTGCCCGAGATCACGCTGGGATTGATTCCCGGCGCTTCGGGTATCACCAAGATGACGCGCCTGCTGGGTCTCGAGGCGGCGCGGCCATACATCCTGGAGAGCCGGCTGTTCAGCGCGCGGGAAGCCCTCGAGCTGGGACTGGTCCATGAACTGGTGGCGGATGCCGCGGCCCTGCGGCCGGCCGCGCTGGCCTTCATTGCAGCCAATCACGAGGCTCACCATCCCTGGGACGACAAAAGCTTCCGGATGCCTGGGGGCACGCCGGCCGACCCCAGGATCGCCGCCATGCTGTCGGTCGCACCCGCGGCGCTGAAGCTGAAAACGCGCGGCCTCTATCCAGCGCCCGAAGCTGCGCTGGCGGCGATGGTGGAAGGCGCGCAAGTCGATTTCGACACGGCGCTGCGGATCGAAAGCCGCTACCTGGCCCGGCTGATCGTCGGGCCAGTGGCCAGGAACATGATCAACACGTTCTTTTTCAACATGAACGCGATCAAGTCGGGGCAGAGCCGCCCTGGCGAATCAGCCAGATACAAGCCGCAGAAAGTGGGCATCCTGGGCGCCGGGATGATGGGCGCCGGAATCGCCTATGTGCAGGCCAGCCGCGGCATCGCCACCGTCCTGAAGGACGTCAGCCTGGCCAGGGCCGAAGCCGGCAAGGCCTACAGCGCCAGGCTGACGCAGCCGCGGGTCGACCAGGGCCGCATGAGCGCCTTCGACCAGACCGCCCTGCTCACTCGCATCAGCGCGACCGACCGGATGCAGGACCTGTCCGGCTGCGAGCTGATCATCGAGGCCGTCTACGAGAACCGCGAGCTGAAGGCCGAGGTGACGCGCGAGGCGGAGCCGATGCTGGCAGGGCACGGCTTCTTCGCCAGCAACACGTCGACGCTGCCGATCACAGGGCTGGCCCAGGCCAGCGCGCGGCCTTCGAGCTTCGTCGGCATCCATTTCTTCAGCCCGGTCGACAAGATGAAGCTGGTGGAAATCATCCGCGGCCGGCAGACCGACGACCAGACGGTGGCGCGCGCCTTCGACTATGTGCAGGCCATCGGCAAGATTCCGATCGTCGTGAACGACTCGCGCGGCTTCTTCACTTCCCGCGTCTTCGGCACCTTCGTGATGGAGGGCGCGGCGATGGTCGGCGAAGGCATCCCCGCAGCGGTGGTCGAACAGGCGGGACTGCAGTCGGGCATGCCGGTGGGCCCGCTGGCCGTGCTCGATGAAACCGCCCTGTCGCTGTCGGTCCATGTGCTGGACCAGACCCGCGCCGACTTGCGGGCCGAAGGGGGCACCTATATCGCGACGCCAGGAGAACTGCTGGTTGAGCGGATGGTCAAGGAGCACGACCGCAACGGCCGGGCCGCCGGCGCCGGTTTCTACGAGTACCCGGCGCAGCCAGGAGCGAAAAAATTCCTCTGGCCGCAGCTCAAGGACCTGTTCGAGCGCCGTGGCGTCGACTTCGACATGGACGATTTGAAGGACCGGCTGTTGTACCGACAGGCCGTGGAGACGGCGCGCTGCCTCGCGGAAAACGTGTTGACCACGGTGCACGACGCCAATATCGGCTCCATCTTCGGCATCGGCTTTCCGGCTTGGACCGGTGGTGCCATGCAGTTCATCTACGGCACCGGGATCGAGGCGTTCTGCCAGCGCGCCGAAGTGCTCGCCGGCAGGTACGGCCTGGGATTTGCCTTGACCGACCAGGTCAAGGAGGCAATCCGCAAGCATCAACCCCGTTGGTAATTCTCTCCAACTGTAGTCGCGGTCCTACGCCCGGTCAGGGCGACATCCGGGAACAAAGCGGCGAATCGCTTCTTAGCATCGATCGCACCAAGTCCGCCGCGATCGGCGCAGGAGTGATGATGTTGTCTCATGCCGGTTTCATGTCGCGGGGCCCGTCCGGGTTGCCATTGCTCGACGCGCTGCGCCAGCCACTGCGCTCGCTGCTCCGGCGCTGCGCGCCCTGCGTCAAGCGTCAGGACGGCGCCACGATTTATCAAGGCCATGGCCAGCCGGTGATGGTGTTCCCGGTGCTCGGTGGCGGCCCCGACAGCACGGCGCCACTGCGCCGGGTCCTCGACCAAGCTGGTTTTGTCAGCTACGACTGGGGCATGGGCGCCAATACCGGCCCCCGTGACCGCAATTTCAATCGCTGGCTGCGGGAACTGGAAGAAAAGGTGGTCGAGGTCGCCGAAAAAGAAGGCGCGAGTGTCACGCTGCTGGGCTGGAGCCTCGGCGGCATCTATGCGCGTGAGCTCGCCAAGCGCGCCAACCCGCTGATTCGACAGGTCATCACGCTCGGCACACCGTTCAAGACGGAAGCCGATTCGCAGCAGCGTTGTCCCCTGTTCCGCGTACTCGAGTCCGGCTACGGCGGCATGGCCGTCAATCTCCGGCATCGCCTGCGCCAGTGCCCGCCGGTGCCCTACACCTCGATCTACAGCAAGAGCGACGGCCTGGTGCCCTGGCAACTTTGCGTGGAGCAGGAGTCCCCCATCGCCGAAAACATCGAGGTCGATGGCGCCAGCCATCGCGGCCTGCCGGCCCACCCCAGGGTGCTCGAAGTCATCACCCAGCGCCTGGCCCAGCCCGAAGGCGAATGGCGTCCGTTCGAGCGGCACGCGAGCCTGGCACTGAACTGAACTGATCTGATTGATCGGGGGCCGTCGCAAAGCTTGACGGCGGCAAGTAATTCTTTGACCATGTCACGGATGAAGGCCGCTTTCGCCCCGGTCAGCGCCGCCCAGGTCAAGGCGCTGCGCGGCTTCAACCGCTTCTACACCCAACGCATCGGGGTCCTGGCCCCTTACCTGGGCAGCAACCTGTCGCTGACCGACGTCCGCGTGCTCTATGAACTGGCGCATCGCCAGCATCCCACCGCAACCGAGCTGGGACGCGATCTGCTGCTCGATGCCGGCTACCTGAGCCGGATCCTGCGCCGCTTCGAAACCCAGGGCTGGCTGGCGCGCACGCCGTCGCCAGCGGATGCGCGCCAGAGCCTGCTTGAACTGACCGATGCTGGCCACGGCGCCTTCGCGCCGCTGCAGCAGAAGTCGCGCGATGCAGCTGCCAATCTGCTGGCGTCGCTGGCGGCGCCCGACCGCGGCCGCGTGATCGAGGCGATGAACACGGTGCATCGGTTGCTGGAACCGACGGCAGGCCCGGCGCGGACCGTCGTGCTGCGCGATCCGCGCGCTGGCGACCTGGGATGGGTGGTGATGCAGCACGGCGAGATCTACGCCAGCGAGTCCGGCTACAACTGGGAATTCGAAGGCATGGTGGCCGAAATTGTCGGCGGCTTCATCCAGAACTTCAAGCCGGCACGCGAGAAAGCCTGGATCGCCGAGATCGACGGCGAACGCGTGGGCGCGGTGTTCGTGGTCCAAAAATCGGCAACCGTGGCCCAGTTGCGCCTGCTGGTCGTGACAGCCAGCGCGCGCGGACAAGGGCTGGGTGGCCGGCTGGTGGACGAATGCATCGCCTTCGTCCGCTCGAAGCGCTATCGCAAGCTGGTGCTGTGGACCAACGGCCACCTCGACGCGGCGCGCGCGATCTATCAGGCGCGCGGCTTCCTGTTGACGGCCAGCGAAGCCGTCCATGCTTACGGCCAGTCGCTGGTCGGCGAAACCTGGGAGCTCAAGCTCTGAACAGCGCCCGCTCCGTCGGGGCGTCTGAGCTGCCGCTGATTGCGGCCGGACTGTGGCTGGCCACCCGAGGCGGTCCGGCCCGCGCAACGATAATCCGGACATGAATTCTCCGCCCGTTGCGCCCGTGCCCCGACCGTCCGGGAGCGAGACCGAACCCCGTCCGCGCCCGCAGACGCTCACCGCCCTGTTCATCGCCTTCAGCGTGCTGGCCTTGCAGGGTTTCGGCGGCGTGCTGGCCGTGGTGCAGCGCGAACTGGTCGAGCGCAAACGCTGGTTCTCGCGCGAGGAGTTCCTGGAGGAATGGTCGGTCGCCCAGGTCATGCCGGGGCCCAACGTAGTCAACCTGGCCGTGGTCATCGGCGACCGCTTTTTCGGTTTGCGCGGCGCGGCGGTGGCGGTGGCGGGCCTGCTCACGCTGCCGCTGCTGGTGGTGCTTGCGCTGGCGATGCTGTATGCGCAGTTCGCCGACAATCCGCAGGTCGCAGCCGCCCTGCGCGCAATGGGCGCCGTCGCCGCTGGATTGATCACCGCGACCGGGCTGAAGCTGTCGAGCGCGCTCAAGAATCACCCGATCGGCGTGCCGATGTGTGCCTTCCTCAGTGCCAGCGCCTTTCTTGCCGTCGCGGTGCTGCGGTTGCCGCTGGCGTGGGTGCTGCTGGGGCTTGGCGGCGCCGCCTGCCTGCTCACCTGGCGCAAGCTGTCGCCATGAGCACCGGTGGGTTGACCGGCAACGACTGGCTCGACCTGTTCGTCCACTTCGCCACGCTGTCCCTGCTGTCGGTCGGCGGGGCCATCACCACCACGCCCGACATGCACCGCTACCTGGTCGACGAGCGCGGGTGGATGACCGATCCGCAGTTCAGCGCGTCGATCGCGATCGCGCAGTCCGCGCCGGGACCCAATGTGCTGTTCGTCGCCTTGATGGGTTGGAACGTCGGCCTCAATGCCGGCGGCCTGCCGACGGCGATGCTGGGACTGGTGGTGGCGATGGTCGGGATCATGCTCCCCAGCACCACCCTGGCCTACCTGGCGGCGCGCTGGAGCCAGGCCAATCGTGAGTTACGGGCCGTGCGCGCGTTCAAGCAGGGGATGGCGCCGATCGTGGTCGCGCTGCTGGTGGCAACCGGCTGGATCCTCACCACCGGCAGCCACTACAGCGACCGCGACTGGCGGCTGTGGCTGCTGTCGGCTGTCAGCGCGCTGGTGGTCTGGCGCACGCGTTTGCACCTGCTGTGGGTGCTTGGCGCGGGGGCGGCACTCGGCTGGTTCGGAGTGGTGTGAGCTGCGCCGCTGCCTGCGTGCGCCGCTACTGATCGAGCAGGTCGCCCCGGAAAAAACACCACGCAGTGCCGTCGTGGAGATAGAAATGCCCGTCGGCGCAGAAATCCTTGCCCGGGAAGAACTCCCGGTAGGCGCGTGGCACCAGGCGCAGCAGCTGCTCGTCGCTCAATTCTTCGAACTGTTCAGGCGTGATCGGTTGCCCGACCCTCAGCTTTCGCGATTCCATGGCCGCCGACCGCTTACCGGCACCACTGCTTCTCGCAGGAGACCCCGCCCCGGGTTCCCTCCGAACTCATGCCGGGGCAGCTCTTGACGTAGAAATACGCTTCTTCGCAGGAAGTCATCTGAGCGCATGAGTCGCGGCCATCACAGGAGAAAAACGCGACCGGCGGCTCCTCGGCTTTCTTGGGTCCGGCCGGAGCCTTCTTTTTCACAACCAGTCCGGCGGCCTCGGCAACGCGCTTGGCCTCCTGCTGGCGCTCGTACTGGCCGTAAGCCCAATAGCCGGCGATCGCAAGGATCAGCAAGACAATGAGGTTCTTCATTCTGGTGGTCGGGGCCTGGATGGTTGGCTCGAAGGTCCAGCGCGTTTCAGGAGGCTTGAGGGCAACCACGCCGGTGTGAAAGCATTCTGCGTCATGAAAAGCCAATGGCAAACAAGGCAGTTGCCGTTAGACGACACCATCACGGGCGGACTCGTCCCGCAC
>JAJAZH010000236.1 GCA_026785815.1 Ramlibacter sp.
CGCGCGATGGAACTGCTGCGCGAGTATCCGTTCGCCATCTAGGGCGTGCACCGCCCTGAAACTGGAAAAGGCATTGACATGGAAAACAAATCCCACGCCCTGGCAGCCGGCATCTTCGTGGCGGCGCTCAGCGTGCTGCTGCTGGCGCTGGCCGCCTGGCTCACGCGCGACACCGGCCAGCGCAACATCTACGAGATCTCGACGCGGGAGACCGTGACCGGGCTGCAGCCGCAGGCGCCGGTGCGCTACCGCGGCGTCGACGTCGGCAAGGTGTCCACCATGGGCTTCGACAGCAAGACGCCGGGCAACGTGCTGATCCAGCTCGAGGTGGACGCCGCGGCACCGATCACGTCCGAGACCTTCGCCACGCTGGGGTTCCAGGGCGTCACCGGGCTGGCGTTCGTGCAGCTGGACGACAGCGGCAAGCAGGCGACCAAGCTGGTGCCGAACGAGGCCACCCCGCCCCGGATTCCCCTGCGCCCAGGGCTGCTCGCCAAGCTGCAAGACAAGGGCGAGAAGATCCTGGACCAAGTCGAGCAGGCGACGTTGAAAATCAACCAGGTGCTGGCCGACCCGAACCAGAAACGGCTGGCCGCGGCGCTGGAGAATATGGGCCAGGCGGCGACCAGCCTGGGCCAGGCTGCCACCAGCGTCAGCCAGTTTTCCAGCAACACGACGGCCATCCTCAACGCGCAACTCGGACCGGACCGCGTCAATATTCCGGCGGTGGTCAAGAATCTCGACGTTGCGCTCACGTCGCTGCGCGGCACTTCGGACGCCGCCAAACTGGCGGTGACGGAGATCGGCAAGACCGCGCAGCGCCTCAATGCCAAGGACGGACCGGTCGACCGGCTGGCCGAGGGTGCCGAAGGGCTGGCCCACGCTGCCGACTCTTTCAACGCGGCCACCTTGCCGCGCGTCAACCGGGTCACTGAAGAGACGTCGCGAGCGGTGCGGCAACTGAGCCGGACCGTGATCGGCATCAACGACAACCCCCAGTCCCTGATCTTCGGCGCCGGTCCGACGCAGCCGGGGCCGGGGGAGACGGGCTTCACGCCTCCGGGAGCGAACCGATGAGATCCGATCTGAAATCCTCATTTCGTCGGACCGGTGGCGACCGGCGCGGGCACAGCCGGCGGACCTCGCGCAATTCAGCCGCCCTGCTTGTCGTTGTTGCGGGTTTGCTGGGCGGCTGCGCGGGCCTGGTCGACAAGCCGGCGCGCCCGGTCCTCTACGACTTCGGACCGGGAACGGCCACCAGCACGTCGGTGCCGACGCGGGCTCTGCGCGGGGCGGTGGTGCTGGCGGATGTGGAAGCGGCTGGCGCACTGGACGGTTCGGCCGTGCTGTACCGCTTGGGCTATGCCGACTCCCACCAGCTGCGGCCTTACGCCCAGTCGCGCTGGAGCGCGCCACCGCCGCAGCTGGTGCGGCAGCGGCTGCGCGAGCAACTGGGCCGCGAGCGCGTGGTCCTGAATCCGGGCGAGGGCGCGGCGCTGGCCCGCTCCGACGGCTTGTTGCCGCGTTCGCTGCGCATCGAGCTGGAAGAGTTCTCGCACTTCTTCGAGTCGCCGGCCAGCAGAGTGGGGATGTTGCGGCTGCGCGCGACGCTGCTGGAGAACACGGCTGGCGGCGAGAAGCTGCTGGCGCAGCGCAATGTCGTGATCCAGCGGCCGGCGCCGACCGCCGACGCGCCTGGCGGCGTGCGCGCGCTGACAGCGGCCGTGGACGCAGCGGCCGACGAGCTCTCGCAGTGGCTGGCGCAGGTGCCGTGAGAAAAAATATCGAGGACCAGCTGGCCGCTGCGGGGCTCGAGAACCTGGGAGCGGTCGAGCACCTGTCGCACTGGCCGCGCCTGATGCAGGAGTCGCCGCTGATGCAGGACTTCACGCCGGCCGAGGCCGACATCCTGGGCTCGGTGATGATCCGGGTGAAGGCGCAGCCGGGCCAGGTGCTGATCGGCGAGGACGACTCCAGCGACTGGATGATGCTGCTGCTGTCCGGCACGGTGGAGGTCGTCAAGCGCAAGATCGGCGCCGAGATCGACGCCACCGAGCCCGGCAGCACCAACCGGTTGGCGGTGCTGAAGGATGGCGCGTCGCTGGGCGAGATGTCGATGCTGGACGGCGAGCCGCGCTACGCCAGCTGCATCGCCTTGAGCGAGGTCGAGGCCGCCGTGTTGGCCCGCAACGGCGTCGCGCGCCTGATCAGCGCCCAGCCTGCCGTCGGCGCCAAGCTGCTGGTGAAAATCACCCAACTGCTGGCCCAGCGATTGCGCAACACCAGCAACCAGGTGATCCGGCTGTTGAAGGAGCAGTGAGTCAGCTGGCGCAGTCAGCGCCATGTCCTGGCTGACGGTGGCGCGATCCGGTCACCGGCCGCCGGAGACGTCCAGCAGCGACATCGTGGTGTAGCTTGCCGCGGGCGATAGCAGCCAGACCACCGACTCGGCGACCTCGTGCGCCGTCCCGCCGCGCTGCATCGGCACCAGGTGCGCAAGCTGCGCCACCCGGTCAGGGATGCCGCCGGAGGCATGGATCTCGGTTTCGATCAGTCCCGGACGTACGGCGTTGACCCGGATGCCTTCCGCCGCCACTTCCTTTGCGAGTCCGATGGTGAAGGCGTCGATCGCGCCTTTGGCCGCCGCGTAATCCACATACTGGCCGGGCGCTCCAAGACGTGCCGCCGCGCTCGAAAGATTGACGATCAAGCCGCCGCTGCCGCCGTGGCGAGTGCTCATGCGCAGCAC
>JAJAZH010000237.1 GCA_026785815.1 Ramlibacter sp.
GCCGACCCCGACGCCGGTGCCGCCTGCGTCATCCTGGAACAGTTCCTGAGGAGTTTGCCGTGAGTAGCCAAGGCCCGGCCGGAGCGTCGACAGGCGCGTTGTTGCTCGACGCCGAGGCGCTGTACGGCGACCTGCAGCGCGGCGTGCGCGAGTTGCGGGGAGATGCCGCGCGGCTGGTTGGAATCGCTTCCGGCGGCGCCTGGCTGGCTGAGCGGCTGCACGCCGATCTCGGCCTGGGCGGGGTGCCCGGGGTGATTTCTTCGGCGATGCACCGTGACGATTTCGCCAAGCGCGGACTCTCCGGCGCAGGCCAGCAGACCCAGCTTGATTTCGACGTCAACGACGCCCACATCGTCCTGCTCGACGACGTGCTCTACACCGGCCGGACGATCCGCGCGGTGCTCAATGAACTGTTCGACTATGGCCGCCCGGCCAGTGTGCAGCTGGCGGTGCTGGTCGATCGGGGCGGGCGTGAATTGCCGGTGCAGGCCGACTACGCCGCCGCGCGGATGTCGCTGCCCGCATCGCAGTCGCTCGAACTGGCGCGCGATGAAGGCGGCAAGTTCAGTTTCAAGGTCCAGCAAGCATGACCAGGGCCTGAGGCGATGCTGTACAAGCGCAATCCCCAACTGAACCGCAACGGCGAGCTGATCCACCTGCTGTCGATGGAGGGCCTGCCGCGGGACATCGTCCTGCACATCCTGGACACGGCGTCCAGCTTTGCCAGCGTCAGCGACCGCGAGGTCAAGAAGGTGCCGCTGTTGCGGGGCAAGAGCGTGTTCAATCTGTTTTTCGAGAACTCCACCCGGACCCGCACCACATTCGAGATCGCGGCCACCCGGCTCTCGGCCGACGTGATCAACCTCGACATCGCCCGTTCGTCGGCCTCCAAGGGCGAGTCGCTGCTGGACACGATCGCCAACCTGTCGGCGATGGCGGCGGACCTGTTCGTGGTGCGGCACAGCGAATCCGGCGCCCCGTACCTCATCGCCCAACACGTGGCGCCGCACGTCCACGTCATCAACGCCGGCGATGGCCGCCATGCGCACCCGACCCAGGGGTTGCTGGACATGTACACCATTCGTCATTACAAGAAGGATTTTTCCGGCCTGACGGTGGCGATCGTGGGCGACGTGCTGCACTCGCGGGTGGCCCGCTCCGACATTCACGCCCTGACGACGCTGGGCTGCGCCGAAGTGCGCGTGGTCGGGCCGAAGACGCTGGTGCCCGCTGACATGGCCCAGATGGGCGTGCGGGTCTGCCACACGCTCGCTGAAGGCATCAAGGACTGCGACGTTGTGATCATGCTGCGGCTGCAGAACGAACGCATGAGTGGGGCGCTGTTGCCTTCCTCGCAGGAATTCTTCAAGAACTTCGGCCTGACCGAAGAGAAGCTGCAGCTGGCCAAGCCGGACGCGATCGTGATGCACCCCGGCCCGATCAACCGGGGGGTGGAGATCGACTCCGCCGTCGTCGACGGCAAGCAGAGCGTGATCCTGCCGCAGGTCACCTTCGGCATCGCGGTGCGAATGGCCGTGATGAGCATCGTGGCTGGAAACGAAGCATGAAGATCCTCATCCGCAACGGCCGCGTCATCGATCCGGCATCTGGCTTCGACCAGGTCTGCAACGTCGCAATCGCCGCCGGCCGGGTGTTGACCATCGGCAAGGTCGTTCCCGATTTCTCGCCGACCCGAGTGATCGACGCCAGTGGCTGCATCGTCATGCCCGGGCTGGTCGACCTGGCTGCCCGGCTGCGCGAGCCCGGCTACGAACACGAAGGCATGCTGGCCAGCGAGCTGGCGGCGGCAGTCGCCGGCGGCATCACCGCCCTGGTCTGTCCGCCGGACACCGATCCGGTGCTTGACGAACCCGGGCTGGTCGAGATGCTGAAGGTGCGCGCCGAGAAACTGCAGCAGGCTCGCGTGTTCCCGCTTGGCGCTCTGACGCGCAAGCTGGAAGGCGAGATCCTGACCGAGATGGCCGAGCTGACCGAGGCCGGCTGCGTGGGTTTCAGCCAGGCGGAGATTGCGCTGTCGAACACGCAGATCATGCAGCGGGCCCTGCTGTACGCAGCCACCTTCGGCTACAGCGTCTGGCTGCGGCCGCAGGAGCTGCACCTGGGTAAAGGAGTGGCGGCCAGCGGCGCGCTGGCCACGCGGCTGGGGCTGGCCGGGGTGCCGGTCGCGGCCGAGACCATCGCGCTGTACACGATCTTCGAGCTGATGAAGTCGACCGGGGCCCGGGTTCACCTGTGTCGGCTTAGCAGTGCCGCCGGCGTGGAGCTGGTTCGCCAGGCCAGGCAATCCGGGCTGCCGGTGACCTGCGATGTCAGCATCAATTCACTGTTGTTGACCGATACCGACATCGGCTTTTTCGACAGCCGGATGCGCCTGAATCCGCCGCTGCGGCAACAGCGCGATCGCGATGCGCTGCAGCAGGCATTGGCCGATGGCACGATCGACGCGCTGGTGTCCGATCACACGCCGGTCGACGAGGACGCCAAGACGCTGCCCTTTGCGCAGGCGGAGCCCGGCGCGACCGGGCTCGAGCTGCTGCTCTCGCTGGCGCTGAAGTGGGCGCAGCAAAACGACATCGCGCTCGCGCGTGCCCTGGCTGTGGTCAGCAGCGAACCGGCCCGGGTGCTGGGCAGCGCACTGGGTCCGTTGCAGGCCAGTGCCGGCCGCCTGGTCGAAGGCGGTGTCGCTGACCTCTGCGTGTTCGACCCCCAGGCGATGTGGACGGTGGCGCCCGGATCGCTGCGCAGCCAGGGCAAGCACACGCCGTTCGCGGGATACGAACTGCCGGGACAAGTGCGTTGCACTGTCGTAGCCGGGCAGGTCGCTTACGAAGGATGGGGAAGGGCCTAGGGCCGATGCGTGTGTTACGGGCGGTCTGGAAACTGGCACGGGCCGTGGCGCGCGCCCTGGCGGGCCTGTGCACGATCCTGTTCCTGTTTCCGCGGCTGCAGCCAGCGCAACGCCATGAGCGGGTTCGGGTCTGGTCGCGCAGCATGCTCGAGGTGCTGGACATCGGCTTGACGGTGCGCGGAACGCCCCCCCGCCA
>JAJAZH010000238.1 GCA_026785815.1 Ramlibacter sp.
GGGCTACCTGTCGGTGGCGTTGAAGGTGCCGGCCACGCCCGGCCATTCGTCGATGCCGCCACCCAAGGGCGAGACCGCCATCGCGATGATGAGCGACGCGCTGCGCCGGCTGGATGACGAGCAGCTGCCGGCGGCCATCCGCGGCGTGGCCCGCGAGATGTTCGAGACGGTCGCACCGGAGATGAGCGGCTTCAACCGCTTCGCGCTGACCAACCTGTGGCTGTTCGGTCCGCTGGTGCAGGCCCAGATGGAAAAGGGCGCCAGCACCAACGCCATGCTGCGGACAACGACGGCGCTCACTGTCTTCAACGCCGGCAACAAGGACAACGTACTCCCCGGCCAGGCCGAGGCGACGGTGAATTTCCGGCTGCTGCCCGGCGACACCCGCGAAGGCGTGATGCAGCACGTGAATTCCACGGTGGGCAACAGGCGTTTCGAGTTCACGGCCTTGCCTTTCAGCTCCGACCCGTCGCCGGTCACGCCGACCCGTTCGGAGTCCTACCAGCTGATCAGCCGCACGGTCCGCGCTCAGTTCCCCGGCACCATCGTTGCACCGGGACTGATGATCGGCGCCACCGATTCACGCCACTTCACCGCCATCAGCGACCACATCTACCGCTTCTCGCCGGTGCGCGCCAAGCCGCAGGACCTGTCGCGCTTTCACGGCACCAATGAACGCATCGCCATCAGCAACCTCGCCGAGCTGGTGCGCTTTTATCACCAGCTGCTGCGCAACGCCGCCATCGCACCGTCGCCCTGAATCGTCCGTCCATTCCAGAAAGGCCCCCATGACTTCCGCCGTGATCGTTTCCACCGCCCGCACCCCCCTGGCCAAGAGCTGGAAGGGTTCCTTCAACATGACCCATGGCGCGACCCTGGGCGGCCACGCCGTGAAGCACGCGCTGCAGCGCGCCGGCATCGACCCGGCCGCGGTCGAGGACGTGATCATGGGCTGCGCCACTCCCGAGGGCGCGACGGGTTCCAACATCGCGCGCCAGATCGCCATCATGGCCGGCTGCCCGGTCACCGTCTCTGGCGTCACCGTCAATCGCTTCTGTTCGTCGGGCCTGCAGACCATCGCGCTGGCGGCCCAGCGCGTGATCGCCGGCGAGGCCGACGTGTACGTGGCCGGCGGCGTCGAGAGCATTTCATGCGTCCAGCAGGAAGCCAACACGCACATGCTGAAAGACCCCCAGCTGGACAAGCTCAAGCCCGAGATCTACTGGTCGATGCTGCAGACGGCCGAACAGGTGGCCAAGCGCTACAACATCTCGCGCGAGGCGATGGACGAGTACGGCGCCGCCAGCCAGCAGAAGGCCTGCGCCGCTCAGAGCTCGGGCAAGTACGACGCCGAGATCGCACCGATCACCGTCATGGCCGGCGTTGCCGACGCGGTGATGGGACTGCGGACCAAGGAAGTGACCGTCAGCAAGGACGAGGGCACGCGCGAAGGCACGACCAAGGAAGGCATCAGCAGCATCAAGCCGGCCCTGCCGGGCGGCGTGATCACGGCCGGCAATGCCAGCCAGTTTTCCGACGGCGCCGGCGCCTGCGTCGTGGTCAGCGAGGAGTACGCCAGCCGCCACAACCTCAAGCCACTGGGCCGCTTCCTGGGCTTCGCGGTGGCCGGCTGCGAGCCGGACGAAATGGGCATCGGCCCGGTTTTCGCGGTGCCCAAGGTGTTGAAGAAGCTCGGACTCAGCGTCGACGACATCGACCTGTGGGAACTGAACGAAGCCTTCGCGGTGCAGGTGATGTACTGCCGCGACAAGCTCGGCATTTCGCAGGACCGCCTGAACGTCAATGGCGGCGCCATCGCGCTGGGCCATCCCTATGGCGTCTCCGGCCAGCGCCTGACCGGCCATGCCCTGATCGAAGGCAAGCGCCGCGGCGCCAAGCGCGTCGGCGTGACGATGTGCATTGGCGGCGGCATGGGTGCGGCGGGGATCTTCGAGGTCCTTTAACGACTCACCGTCATTCCCGCGGAGGCGGGAATCCAGTGCTTTCATCGAACCGCGAACGCCCTGGATCCCCGCCTCCGCGAGGATGACTTCCCCATTTCCATGTCGCTTCGTCCCACCCTCGACTTCCTGCTCTACGACTGGCTGCATGCCGAGCAGCTGACCACGCGCAGTCGCTTCGCCGACCATTCGCGCGAGACCTTCGACGCGGTGCTCGACACCTGCGAGCGGATCGCGCGCGAGAAGTACGCGCCGTTCAACCGCACGGTCGATACCGAAGAGCCGCGCTTCGACGGCGAAAAGGTGATCCTGCCGCAAGCCACGCACGAGGCCCACCGTGCCTATGCCGAGTCCGGCATGTTGAGCGCGGCCCAGGATTACGACGAAGGCGGCATGCAACTGCCCTACACCATCGAGGCGGCGGCCAACGGCTTCTTCGGCCTGGCGTCGGTCAGCATCGGCTCCGCGTTGCTGACCAAGGGCAACGCCAACCTGCTGCTGGTGCACGGCACCGAAATGCAGAAATCCGTGTTCGCCCGCAATGAGCTGGCCGGCCGCTTCTCCGGAACGATGTGCCTGTCGGAACCGCAAGCTGGCTCTTCGCTGTCCGACATCACGACCCGGGCAACACCTGACGAAGGCCTTGCGGCGGCCGCCGACGACACCGTGCCTTGGCAGCAGGACCCGCTCGGTGCGCGCTACCGGCTCAAGGGCAACAAGATGTGGATCTCGGCCGGCGATCACGAACTGACCGAGAACATCATTCACCTGGTGCTGGCCAAGATCCCGGGACCCGACGGCAAGCTGATCCCTGGCACCCGGGGCATTTCGCTGTTCATCGTTCCCAAGAAGATGGTGGACAGCGAAGGCCGGCTGACCGGGGTGCGCAACGACGTTGCCCTGGCCGGCCTGAACCACAAACTGGGCTGGCGTGGCACCACCAATGCGCTGCTCAATTTCGGTGAAGGAAAGTTCCCGGTGCCGAGCCCAGGCGGAGTCCCCGGCGCCGGCGCCATCGGCTACCTGGTCGGCCAGCCGCACCAGGGTCTGCGCTGCATGTTCCACATGATGAACGAGGCGCGCATCGGCGTCGGCACCGCCGCGGTCGTATTGGGCCTCGCAGGCTATTACGCCTCGCTGGACTATGCGAAGAACCGGCCACAGGGGCGCTTGCCGCAGGGACAGAAATCGGACGCCGGCACCACCACTGTCGGCAAGGACCCGGCGCATCCTCAGGTGCGGATCATCGAACATGCCGACGTCAAACGGATGTTGCTGGCGCAGAAGTCGTATTGCGAGGGCGCGCTGGCGCTGGAGCTGTATTGCGCCCGGCTGGTGGACGAGCAGCACACCGGCGATGCGACGGCCGCCGACCAGGCCCGGCTGCTGCTGGAAGTGCTGACGCCGATCGCCAAGAGCTGGCCGAGCGAATGGTGCCTGGAGGCGAACTCGCTGGCGATCCAGGTGCATGGCGGCTACGGCTACACCCGCGACTTCCCGGTCGAGCAGTACTGGCGCGACAACCGGCTGAACATGATCCACGAAGGCACGCACGGCATCCAGGCCGCCGACTTGCTGGGGCGCAAGGTGTTGATGGAAGGCGGCAAAGGCCTGCAGCTGCTGGCCGCCCGTATCAGTGCCACCGTCGAACGGGCGATCCAGCAACCGGCCCTCGCGCCCGACGCGAATGCGCTGGCGCAGGCGCTGCAGCAGGTCGACTCGGCCACCAAGGCGGCCTGGGCCACCGGCAATCCGGCCGAGGCGCTGGCCAATGCAGTGCCTTACATGCAGGCTTTCGGCCACCTGGTGCTGGCGTGGATCTGGCTGGATGTGGCGCTGGTCGCGGCTGCCGCCCCCGACAGCGCGGCGCGCGAAGGCCGGCTGCGGGCCGAGCGCTTCTTTTTTCACTATGAGCTGCCGAAGATCGGTGCCTGGCTGAACGTGGTTGTCGCGCGCGATGCGACCTGCGCCGACATGCCGGAAGCTGCCTTCTGATGCCGATGACGCGCACCAAGGCCCGGCTCGACCGCCTGATCTGGATCCTGATCTACGGCGGACTGTTCGCCGTGGTGCTCGGGTATGCGAGCCGTGAGTCCGCAGCAACGACCGGATGGACATTGATGGTGGTTGGTGGGTCGCTCAGCGCCGTCGGCGTGGTGCTGATCTGGGTCCGTTCCCGGTTGGGTCCGGACACCTGAGCCAGAGGTCGAGCGGGCCGGGAAATTGAGTTGCTGATGAAACAGGAATCCCCGCGCCTTTGCGCTAATCTCCAGAGTCGTGACCGGGGTCCAGCCGGCACACCCACCATGGCTTGCGGCAGCACCCCGCGCACCAGCCGCGGCCTCGAAACCAGCACCATGGAGTTCCCAGGATGACCCGCACCGTTGCAGAACTTTTCGACCTCAAGGGCAAGACTGCGCTCGTCACCGGCGGCTCGCGCGGCCTCGGCCTGCAGATGGCCTACGCCTTGGGCGAGGCGGGTGCGCGGATCATGCTCAGCTCGCGCAAGGCTGGCGACCTCGAGGAGGCGACGGCCGACCTGCAGGCGGCGGGCATCGACGCCCGCTGGATCGCCGCCGACTGTGCCAGGGAGGAAGACATCCGCCGCCTGGCCGACGAGACCGTGCAGCGGATGGGTCCGATCGACATCCTGGTCAACAACGCCGGCGCGGCCTGGGGCGCACCGGCCGAAGACCATCCGGTCGAGGCCTGGGACAAGGTGATGAACCTCAACATCCGCGGCTACTTCATCCTGTCGCAGCACGTCGCCAAGCACGGGATGATCGAAAGGCGGCGCGGCCGCATCATCAACGTGGCCTCGATCGCCGGCCTCGGCGGCAACCCGCCCGAGATGACCACCATCGCCTACAACACGTCGAAAGGCGCGGTGATCAACTTCACCAAGGCGCTGGCCGCCGAATGGGGCAAGTACAACATCACCGTCAACGCGATCTGCCCCGGCTTCTTTCCCAGCCGGATGACGGCCGGAACACTGAAGGCGCTGGGCGAGGACAAGCTGGCCAGCAACGCGCCGCTGCAGCGGCTGGGCGACGACGAAGACCTCAAGGGCCTGACGGTGCTGTACGCATCCGACGCCGGCAAGCACATCACCGGCCAATGGCTGGCCGTCGACGGCGGCGTCAGCGTGGTGACGGGCGGCTGATATGGCCCCCACGCTTGTCACTGCGTGGACTGCGCTGCCCCCCGAGGGGGCGTCGTTCGCCTTGGGGCGGCCCGGCGGCGATCGAGTGGCCCCCACGCTTGTCACTGCGTGGACTGCGCTGGACGTGCCGCTGCCGGAAGCAGCGGCTCTTCGTCCCGTCCGAGAC
>JAJAZH010000239.1 GCA_026785815.1 Ramlibacter sp.
ACAGCTCGCGCGCTGCCCGTGCGAAACGTTCGCTGGCACCGCCATCGTGGCAACGCACATCGAGCAGGCAGGTCTCCGCGCGATTGCGCAGCGCCACCACGTCCATGCCGGGCGTCACGGCGAAGAGGACGTGGCGCACGCGCACGCGCTCTCCGGTCCGATAACGCGCGGTGTGCGCCGTGTAGTGCCGGCGGCAAGCATCCGGCTCCGGGTCGGGCAGTTGCAGCTCGCGCTCGAGCCACTGGTCGATGGCGGTGGAAGCAGCCTCGCTCATGACGCCGTCCACCGGTGCGATGTCGGCCGCATCGAGCAACCCGGCATGGATCGCCGCCTGGCGCAGCAGCTCGCTGCAGCCGCGCTGGCGCAGCTCCTCGGGCGACAGGCTCTCCTGCGGAGTGTTCAGCGCGACGCCGTTGATGCGGGCGATCGGCGCGGTGAGCGCGGGCGCAGCGGTGGCAGTGTTCATCACAGCGGCCTTTCCTGGATCTTGGAGACCACGGGCACGACTGGGGCCTTGGTCGGACGCGAGGTGGCGCCCGAGGCGGCGACGCTGCGCGGCGGGACCGCGGCGGGCTGGCCCGGCAGGTCGTACCCGGCCGGCACATTGAGGCGCCGGCTGCGCACCACCTGGTAAGGACGGAACAGGAAGCCGATGGTGGCGAACCCGCTCCAGACGTGGACCAGCCGGCTGAACGGGAACAGCAGGAAGATCGTCATGCCGAACACCACATGGAACAGGTAGGGCCAGGGCAGGGCGGCCAGCGCCGTGGCGTCGACCGGGCGCAGCGTGACGATCCGTTGGGCCCAGTCGGCCAGGATCAGCATCACGCTGCCGTCGGCGTGTTGCCAGGAGTAGGGCAGGGTGATCAGGCCGACCACGAGCTGCACCCACAGCACCAACAGCACCGCGATATCGGTCGGGTGACTGGTGTGGCGGATGCGTTCATCGAAGATCCGCCGGTGCAGCAACAGCGTCAGTCCGACGAAGCACAGCAGACCCGCGAAACCGCCCGCCACGACGGCCAGCATCTGCTTGGTCCCCGCCGTCATGAATGGACCGTACACACTGTGCGGAGTGAACAGTCCGACCATGTGCCCGAAGAACAGGAACAGGATGCCGACGTGGAACAGGTTGCTGCCCCAGCGCAGCGTCCCGGCCCTGAGCATCTGCGAGGAATCGCTCTTCCAGCTGTACTGGTTCTGGTCGAAGCGGATCAGGCTGCCCAGCAGGAACACCGTGAAGCAGACGTAGGGATAGACCTGGAACAGGAAGCCATAGAAGCCGCTCATGTCGATGCTCCTTGCAGATAGTCAGCCTTGCGCACGATGCGCACCGGCTGGGGTTGGCCCGGCTTGGCCTGGCCTTGCGTCGAACAGCCGTCGAACACGACCGGCTCGGCCCAGCTTTCGTCGATCGGCTGTTCGGGTGCCGGCTCCACTGCCTCGGCTTTTTCGCCGGCGAGTTCGAGCAGCGCGCCCAGAATGCTGGCATAGGGGCTCTCACGCTTGTGCAACGCGCCGAAAATGCCTTTGAGCAGATGCGAGATCTCGCCGAGGAAGGCCTTTGCTTCCCGGGGCGGCTGGGTGGAGACGAACTCCAGCACCGCCGGCAGGTAGTCGGGCAGTTCGCCCTCGGCCAGGAACAGGTCGACCCTGGCGTAGGTCTGTCCCAGGTCGATCATCGCCGGCCCGCGGTCCCGCGAGTCGCCGTGCACATGCTCGAACAGGTGCAGCGACGTGGCGCGGCCGCGGTCGAACAGCTCCACGTAGGCCGCTTCCACAGCCAGGGGGTCGCCGACGCGCAGGCTCCCGATCAGGGCCTGCAGCTCAGCGGCCCGCACCGCCGGTAGCGCATGCTCCTGGCGCAGCAGATCGGCCATTTCCGGCAGGTGGCTGCGCAGCAGGGCGTCGGGGTAGCCCAGGAGTGCCGACAGGACGCGCAGCGTGATGGCGCCCGGGAAGCGCTTCTTGCCAATGTTCGATGGCCCTTGGTTGTGTGCTTTATCCATGGCTCAGACCTCCGCCTTGATGGGAATCGTGCGGCGCTTCTCCGCGCCGAACAGGCTCACCTCACTCGTGCCGTCGGAGCAGCCGTTGCCGAAGGTGAAGCCGCAGCCGCCCTTGACGTTGAATGTGTTCTCGGCGTACTCGCGGTGCGTGGTGGGAATCACGAACCTGTCTTCGTAGTTGGCGATCGCCATCACGTGGTACATCTCCTCGACCTCGGCCTGTGTGAGGCCCACCTGATCGAGCGCAGCTGTGTTGATCCGCTGGTCGACGTGCTTTTCCCGCTGGTACGCCCGCATCGCCAGCATTCGCTCCAGCGCGCGCACGACCGGCACGGTGTCGCCGGCGGTCAGCAGGTTGGCCAGGTACTTGACCGGGATGCGGAGCTGGTTCACGTCCGGGATCTCGCCGTTCTGCCCGAGGTGGCCCGCATTGGCGGCGGCGCTGATCGGCGACAGCGGCGGGACGTACCAGACCATGGGCAGGGTGCGGTATTCCGGGTGCAGCGGGAGTGCAACCTTCCATTGCACGGCCATCTTGTAGCAGGGGCTGTTGCGTGCGGCTTCCATCCACTTGTCAGGAATGCCGTCGATGCGTGCCTGCTCGATCACCACCGGATCGAACGGGTCCATGAAGATGTCGAGCTGCGCCTGGTACAGGTCCCGGTCGTGTTCCACGCTGGCCGCTTCCTGGATGCGGTCGGCGTCGTACAGCAACACGCCGAGGTAGCGGATGCGCCCGACGCAGGTCTCGGAGCACACCGTCGGCTGGCCGGCTTCGATGCGCGGATAGCAGAAGATGCACTTTTCGGCCTTGCCGCTCTTCCAGTTGTAGTAGATCTTCTTGTAGGGGCAGCCCGAGACGCACATGCGCCAGCCGCGGCACTTGTCCTGGTCGATCAGGACGATGCCGTCTTCCTCGCGCTTGTAGATCGAGCCCGACGGGCAGGAGGCGACGCAGGCCGGGTTCAGGCAGTGTTCGCACAGACGCGGCAGGTACATCATGAAAGTGTTTTCGAACTGGCCGTACATCTCCTTCTGGATGTCGTCGAAGTTCTTGTCCTTGCTGCGTTTGGAGAATTCGCCGCCCAGGATCTCCTCCCAGTTCGGGCCCCAGACGATCTTGTCCATCTGCTTGCCGGTGATCAGGCTGCGGGGGCGGGCCGTGGGCGCCGCCTTCATTTCCGGGGCCGACTGCAGGTGGGCATAGTCGAAGGTGAACGGTTCGTAGTAGTCGTCGATCTCCGGCAGGTTCGGGTTGGCGAAGATGCGCATCAGCAGCTTCCACCTGGCGCCCTGGCGCGGCTCGATCTTTCCATTGGCCTTGCGAATCCAGCCGCCGTTCCACTTGTCCTGGTTCTCCCATTCCTTGGGGTAGCCGATGCCGGGCTTGGTCTCGACGTTGTTGAACCAGGCGTATTCCATGCCCGGCCGGCTGGTCCAGACGTTCTTGCACGTGACCGAACAGGTG